>JAZBPW010000135.1:0-20904 GCA_036351795.1 Candidatus Zhuqueibacterota bacterium
CGCAGACGGCCTCGTCTCCGTCCCATTGGCTCTTTATCTGCAGCCCATGTTCATTCAATCGCCCGCAGCCATAGCAATAACTCAGGTCATCCGGGTAATAGTCTTGAAACGCTTTTTCTTTCATCTAAATAACTTCTTTGCTTTAGCACTCAGAAAATCCAGCACAAACGGCGACAAGCGTTTCTTCTCTCTGAGTATAGAAAGAAACATCAATTTCTTCGTACTCTTTGGCTGGACATAATCATCGCGGGGAACCATCGATATCGCCTCTTTTTCGCACGAGGAGACACATGCGCCGCAGCCCAGGCATACCTCATCCTTCACAGCACTGACCCGGCGATCCGTACTCTTGTCAGCACCGATCGCCTTCACATTACACACGGCGAAACACTCTCCACAGTAGTCGCATAATTCAGGATCGATGCGTGCGATATAGTGCGTCTTTGCCACGCCATTGTAATACCCCATCTGAACGCCTGCCATGATCTCGCAGCAACAACCGCAGCAGTTACAGATAAAAGTCGGCTTGTGTCTGATGTTATCCGTGATATGAGTCAACTTGAGCTGCTCCGTGTATTCCAGGATATCGAGCAACTCAGCGGTCGTCTTTTGCTCAGCGAATCCGCGACGCGTCAGAAAGCGGGCGCCATTGCCAAGTGATATACATGTCCCTTCGATCGGCGCCCCTTTCTTGCACTCTTTTCCCTCATGATGACGCTTATGGCGGCAATAACACATGCTCACCGCGCCAAAGCTGGCATTGCGAATGATCTCCCTGGCGCTCTCGTACGAAGTCACCCGGCTCTCAACAGGAATATGATCATCATAAACCAGCGACCGCGTCAGCGGTGTCTTGCTGCCGAAAAACTCTTTCGCCTGACCGTTTTCCGGATCCTCATGAAAATAATCGCTCATCAGTTTCGCGAGCTCTTTCATCGGAAGATCCGTACGGTTTTTCATCAGCGTAAATTCGAAAAAACCGATCAGACCGGGCATCAGCATATAATAGGTCTCATCCCCGTAAGGCATATCCGTGACAAGCCCTTTATCCGCCATGGCGTTGAGCACAGGCAGCAATGCATCTTCATCCATCCCCGTTGCTTTCGACAATTCGGAAATCGTCGCTTCATGCAGTGGAAACTTCGAACCGACGTAAGCTTCGGTCTCATCGAATAAAAGGGTGAGAATTTTTCTTAGTATGTCATTATCAACCAGGCCGATCGGATACTTGTTGAGCCGGTCAATCAGCGGTACTAAATTTGTTTTCGCGTTTTCTATGTGTCCCAAAACTTATCCTGAACAGAGGGGTTACTATTCTTACAACAAGCTGTTAATTTTCTGCCGTCTTTCGATGGCCTCTTTGCGCATTTCATCTTTCGCGTTATCGTTCCGGTCGATGGTGATCTGATCGATGGAATGATCCGTACCACCCGAGTGCCTGATCACGTCATAAATCGGATCCCAGACCCGGCCGATACGATATTTCTCCGACATCCGCTGCACAAGATCATAGTCCTCCCCGTAATTACGGCAATGCGCTGTGTCGTTCATTCCAAAACCGCCGAGTTTCTGAACGATCTTGATATGAGCGGCGCGGGGCGCACCCGCACCGTTGATGCGCAGCAGATTGTTCCGGCCGTTCTCTTCCGTCCACTCATCATGCGTCACCACCGGGATATCATCCATCCGTGTGATCTCGCCCGTCTTTTCATCTTTCTGCCAGACCTCGTATGATCCAATCACCATGCCGATCCGGTCATCAGACTCGAACACTTCGACGATTTTCTCAACCGCATCCGGCTTCAGCCTGTCGTCGGAATCCAGCTGCACATAGTATTTTCCCCTCGCCTCTCTGATCCCCTTGTTCAGGCAATAGCCGATATTGTTCACATCTTCGACAAACATCCTGACCTGGGGCTTGGACGGATCATAATTCTCTCCGCCCGGAAGGTAGGGCTTCACGCCGCGAATCGTCGGATCATCCTTGCCGCCATTCGAAACAATGATCACCTCAACGTTCTGCATGGTCTGAGCCTGGACGCTTTCGATGGCTGTGCCGATAAATTCCTCCCGATTGAAAACAGGGATAACGATGCTGGCAATACACTCCTTGAAACGCGCCTGCTCCTCTGTGCTGTAGCTGACATGTCCGTAATTCTGACCGGGAGCCAGAAATGCCTTTATGCGTTTCAGATGCGCTGTCAGCGCCTTCTCCATTTCAATCTGAACTTCTTTGCTCGCCATCAGATAGTCGAAAACATTGTGAGCCTTTGCCGCCGCCTTTACGACATAAGTATATCCATTGACCGCAGCATTGATATGAACGATCCGGTGATTTTCAGAAACACTCAGGCGCAAATCGTAAAGGTCCGCAGCATTGTAACTGTCGTCCAGACCACCGACTTCATCGATCACAGATCTCGGATAGAGCTGAACGGCTCCGAAGTCCTGATTATCCCGGACTCTGCCGACATGATGAGGCAGGAGATGCATATCCTTTGCCTCGTCATCGGCGTCAATAAGCCGGTAGTCGGAATAGATCATACCGAGATCAGGATGTCTGTCCGCGATCATCGAAAACGTCTCCAGCGTGCTCAGCCGGAATGTGACGCGCGTGCCGATATTATCCACCAGTATAATGTAATCTCCACTCGCGCGCGCAATCGCCGCATTCACCGCCTCTGCCCGGTTTTTGTAATCTCCGGGCACATGGAGTATTTGATCGTGTTTTGTTATGTCGGGATAGGAGACATTCTCACCTCTTTCATCAACGATTACGATTTCCCAGTCCGGATAATTTTGATGAATAACGCTCTCCAAAGTACGGTTGAAATCTTCATCGCTGTATCCAAGTTCTTCGTTGTACCGCAATATGATACTCACTCGTGTCATCTTCTTTACCCTCAGTTTATGTAAACAGTCTGATTTGCACCTCTCGTTATTACATAATTCATTCAGTCAAGAATAAAGGATTTTTCATGAAAATGCAAGCAGTTTTTTCGGTATTGTGTTCCTTTATGATGTGACGCAAATCCATTGAACTCGCAGTGGTAATGGCTTTCATGCTTTTCCAAACCAAATTGGATTCGTCAAGCACCTGAATTGCTGACCCTCCACCCAGGTCGACAATTCCATCCTCACATAACCGGTGCCGGACTGGCCATGAATATCAATGCCCATGTCCGCGGAGAATGGATTATCGAATTCGTCGATCACTCTGAACAGCCGTTCTTCTCTTTTGCGCAGATCACCGATGAGCACCGCCAGCCGTGCCAGTCTGCCGAACTCATGGCTGGAGCGACACCTGACATCAAGCGCGACAGCATCTCCACCAGCCAATTCGCCGATGGGGGTGCACTCGCCGTGTGTATTGCGTACATTGAAATCGACAAAGGGCCCATTGCTGATCACTGCGTTGCCATTTCGTACAGCATGCATCAGCGACGCCAGACTGAGGCTGTTTTCTATCCTGAGCCCGGTTCTCATCTTTCCGAAAATCTGGTCCGAATGTTCGCGAAACGTGAAAAACGGGAATCCGATCTGACGGAACCTGTTGAAATTTCCATGGGCATCATTTCCGGCAAAGATGTAGATCCTGCGTCCGCTCAACAGAAGATCGATCCATCTTCGAACGCCCTCCGCAAAACCGTCATCATCGAGACCGTTCCATATCTGCATTCCGGTGAGTCTGTCATGCTGATAATCGGATCCCTCCCATCTCCCCCGCCGTATCAGCAGCCATTCCAGAAACGGGGGCGGGATCCCGGGATGCGCTGCAATGGCGAGGGCATCTTTTTCCATGAAATTCATGATCTGCTTCAGGCTGAGATCCGGTCGCGTTCTGAACCACCTCTCCGCGCTGTCGCCTTTGCCGGGGATAAAGGCACTGCTGTTCAAGACCAGCAGGTGCACGTTCCTGTTTTTTTCATTCCCGCCCGAGACCTCTTCTCCGGGAATGACGACAAAATCCGTTCTCTTCTGATTCAACGATGCAACATCCGCCCGAAATCGATGCCATTTTTTCAATTCGGGATCATTTTTCAGGTAGCTGGAGTCCATATCATCCAGATCGTATGAATGATCCGTGGCAGCGAAAAATGTCAATCCCATGCTGCGGCACAATTCGACAGAGGGTGCCAGCGGCGCGCCAAACTCCGCCTGGTCCTCAGTGTATGCGGAGTGGCTGTGCATATCGCCGAAAAACCAGTGTTCCGTCGCCGGCAATGGCTCAGTGGCAATATAAATATCCAGCGGTTTGTGTGAAGAGAGCCGGTAATTATCATTCCTGTACATCCTGCGCCGGCCATTGACCTCAATCTCGAAGGAGACATCCGCCTGAACCGGCCCCTTCAACGCCTCATCGCTTTCCATATTGAAGATCAACCATTGGTATTTTTCACCGCTGATATTGAAGTTCAGGGGATGGCTTTCAGAGTGTACGATCTGATTTCCGGCGATGAGTTCAATATTCACATGAATCAGCTCAACCGGATGTTTATGGCCGTCCTTGAACAGCAGCATGATGGGGATATTCTTCCCGGGCTCGATCCGGTGCGGCGCATCGGCGACGATCTCAGGCTCGTTCTTCTTGAGCCGGCTGTAAATCCCCTTGAAAGAGTAATGGGTCTCTGCGTACAGCAAAAACGGTATGATGAGGCTAACGTCGAACATATTTATCGAATCCATATTTTGCTTTTGAGACAAGACTTGACAAGAGATAGCCGTCCGCTTTATAGAGAAACGACGGATCGAAGTAACAATTGATCGTGCAGCCCTCGCAGAATGGATACCTCCCCTGCTTCTCTTTAGCCGATTGATATGCCAGTGATTTCATGATATCGGTTAGCTCCGAGCTAATCGGTATCTCCTTATTCGATTGATGGAAGCATGGCAGCAACACTTGATTATCCGGAGAGATGACAATCGTGGATGACACAGCCCGGCACCTCGGATGCGTGCGTCGATTGCCATCGTTCCGGATCAGTTTGTGCAGTGCTGCATTCATGTAGACGTACGGTTTTCTTCCATACTTTTCCAGATAATCGAGCGTCTCCGCATCGATCCGCTCCTCTCCTCCATAGCCGAACACAGGATTCACGATCAGCATCAGCTTTTTCTCTTTCGCGAACGCACTCAATCCCCCGATCGCCCTGGCATTCTCATTCGTCACGGTGAATAGAAGATCGGGACGTTCTCCCAGGTGCAGAGCGATGTCGATGCTATGCATTACCGAGTCATGAAACGAACCGCCGCGCAGGTCGTCATGTTCTTTTACACTCATTGAGTCCAGAGAGAAATGCAGCAGATTGACTTTCCCCCTGATACTTCCGGCGATATCCGGATATTTCCTGCAATTCGTGGTCACAGTCGTGTACAGACCGAGCTGTTTTGCGGCATCCAGAAATTCTGGCAATTCAGGATGCAGCAGCGGTTCTCCTCCGGTAAAATCGATGAATTTGACTCCGGTCTTTTTCAGCGCCTTCAAATTTCGGATCACATCTTCATAGCGACAATCCGGCACTTGTCTGAGCGCGGGATCGCGCCATATGCTGCAGAATGAACAGCGAGCATTGCAGCGATACGTGATGTAATACATACAGAGGATGGGTCTCATCATCATCGATCGGGTTAATGATCACCGGTTCGCACTCTGAAGGCGCAATTTAATATCAAATGATCTTTGAATGAAATGAATATATAGCGGAATACGCCGATTGTCATCACTCAGCCAGATGACCATTTCAGAATCCTGCTGCGCCAGGCGATTTGTTATCAGATCCGTTTTCCAGGGTCGCTTCGTTGTATTCATGGGCTCGAAATGAATATGGTATCCACGGGCAGGCAGATTCCCCAGCTTGCACGAAATAGTCTGAGTACCGGTATAGTTCACGGCGGCTCGCGATATTTCACTCTCCGAATCGAGATGAAAACGGATTGTATCGGATGCGTCTATCTCCAGTTCCCTCAGAAGATAAAACATGCTGAAAAAATTGTGACAGGAGTCAGGTATCGCCCACTCCAGAGTATCAGCGATCGAAGCCATGTGATTATCCTGATCATATCGGATCTCAACATTCTGCTGGATGTTTGTCTGCCTGACGTTCTTTCTCATCACTGATGGCAAAAATGAGGAGACATAAAAATAGTTATCATACACATTCTTCACACTGAAAAGCGGCGAAATCAGCCTGCCTGTTCTGGCAGAGGCGCTGAGATGGTAGCTATCCGAAGAGTGCGTACCAATGATCTCATCGATAGTCAGTTGAATGCTTCCCACAGACATATTCAGCGACTCCACTCTGTACTTCAGCATCTCTCCGGCATATTTATATTGCGCGTCTGCTGTGGACAGGAGTATCAAAATAAAATATATGATCAGAACCGGATGTAATCTCATTTGACTTTCGCCTCATTCAATTGTGGGCAAGATATTTAAAATTTTCCACTTTGTCAAGCAGATTTTATGAGCATTCATGCCATTCTATAAAGAAGAATGCGAATATCTTATTGCATTTTGCTCCGATTTGGTGTATTTTTAGAGCCAGGCAAGGACATTCAGATGCACATAAAAGACAATCTCAAAGACAAACTCGATAATATCCCAAACCAGCCAGGCGTTTATCTCTTCAAAAACAGCCAGAAAAAGGTGATCTACGTTGGAAAGGCGAAAAGACTGCGGCCACGTGTCCGCTCCTATTTTCAAAAGGGAAGAAACGAGGGGCCGAAATTCTCGCGCCTCGTGAAACAGATCAATGATCTGGAATTCATTATCACCGACTCAGAAATTGAAGCGCTCATACTGGAAGCAAATCTCGTCAAAGAGTACAAACCGCGCTACAATGTTAATCTCAAAGATGATAAAAGCTTCCCGTTCATCCGGGTCACCAACGAAAAATATCCCCGCGTTTTCCCTACACGCAAAATCATTAAAGACGGGTCCAGGTATTTTGGTCCTTACACGGATGTCCGGTCCATGCGCGCGCTGCTCAAATCCGTTCAGCGGCTCTTCCCGATACGCACCTGCGGCCTGAATCTCACCAGCGAAACCATCGCTGAGAAAAAGTTCAAAGTCTGTCTCAATTACCACATCCACCGGTGTTACGGCCCATGCGAAGGATTGATCGGGGAAGATGAATACGCGGATATTGTACAGAGAATGATCAGCTTCATCAATGGCAGGGATCGAATCGTTATCGAAGAGCTGCAGAGGAAGATGGAAAGCGCTTCTGAGAACATGGAATTCGAGAAGGCTGCCCGGTTACGCGATCAGCTGGACGCTATCAAAGATTTTCAATACAAGCAGAAGGTGACTACAACAGAGGATATCGATCAGGATATGCTGACCGTCCATATTGAGGATGATGATGCCAGTGGTGTGATCTTCAAGATCAGAGAGGGGCGTATCATCGGCAGACAGCATTACTATCTCAGCGGCGTGGACGGCGAGCCGCTTGGTGATGTGTTGAAAAATTTTCTCATGCAGTACTATTTGAAGGCGGATTTCATTCCCCGTGAAATTTACCTTCCGGCGCGTATTGCAGACGCGGCACATGTACATGAATGGCTCAGACAACGCGCCAATGGACGCGTGGATCTGAAATTTCCCCAGCGTGGAGAAAAAGCCAAACTATTGAAAATGGCGACGCACAACGCGAAATTGCTCCTCCAGGAGCTGAAGTTGCAGAAACTGAAAAGCAAGGATTATATTCCGCATTCAGTCAAAGCACTGCAACAGGCGCTGCGCCTGAAGACACCGCCCCGGCGGATCGAAGCATTCGATATATCGAACACATCGGGCACCAACCCGACCGCCTCTCTGGTGACTTTTGTGAACGGTCAACCACAAAAAAAAGAGTACCGCCATTTCAGGATACGCGCGAAAAGCACGCCGGATGATTACACCATGATGACTGAGGCTGTTCACCGGAGGTATCACAGAATTCTCAAGGAGGAGAGCGTGATGCCGGATCTCATCCTCGTCGATGGCGGCAAGGGCCAGCTCTCTGCGGCACTGAGCGCGCTGAAAAAACTGAAAATTAAAGACCAGCCCATCATTGCGCTTGCCAAACGACTGGATGAAGTCTTTGTGCCTGGTGTTTCCGATCCGCAAAATATCCCCAGAGACTCTTCCGGACTGAGACTCCTACAGCGGGTACGCGATGAAGCGCATCGTTTCGCAGTATCCTATCACAGGAAACTCCGGGGAAAAAGCGCAGTGCATTCCGAACTCGATGACATCCCGGGCGTTGGTGAAACCAGAAGGAAACGGCTGATCAAGCATTTCGGTTCACTTAAAAATCTCAGGAACGCGACAGAAGAAGAGATCAGGTCTGTCCGTGGTATCCCGGAAAATCTGGCGCATGCCATCTATCAACATTTTAAGGACAAAACCAGGTGAGATTCCGGCGCATCACATCTGCGACCCTGCTGTTGCTGCTTGTGGGCGCAATCACTGTCTCCGGTGAGAATAAGGACGAAACGACACTGGTTTTTCCACCTTATCTACACACGCTGGGCATCCGCAAAGCCACGAAATATCATCTCTTGCTGTTCATGCAAAACCGCGTAAAATTCCGTAATCCTCAGGCACTTGCGGTCACACGACTCGACCGCTGGGATGATCCGGACACGAAGGGAGATGACGACGAAGTGACTGTTTACGGTGTTAATTCCGGCCAGAACAACATCATTTACAACAAATCCATGTCAGCGCTCGGTGTATACGGTCTGAATACCACTGTAAAGCACCGGCTCGACAATCCCCGGGGCATAGCCGCAAATTCTTCCGGCGCTGTCTATGTCGCTGATACCGGCAACGACAGGATCGTACGATTGGACAACAAGGATGACAACCTCGTTTATTCCCATGAAATTCGACTGGATAATCCCGGGTTTTCCGGTCCGGGTGATGTGACTCTGGATTCACAGGACAACATTTATGTGGCTGATACAGGCAACAATCGCGTCGTCGTTCTGGATGCAGAGGGCAGATATCAATACGATTTTGGCGGCATCGGGAGCCAAATGTCGTCACCGATGGCCATCGTCGTTGTCGACAGGAAATTGAAGTGGTCCTATTATCGCGATGATTTCATTGTGGTCATCGATCGCGGCAAGACTCGGATTCAAAAGTACAGCCTGGATGGGCACCCTGTTGCTGCGATCTCTGCAGACACCTTTCTATCCGGACCGGCTGAGCTCATGTACATCGCGTGCGATTATTACAACAACATCTACGTCACGGATATCAGAAATCATTGCATACATAAATTCGACCGAAATTTGCAATATCTAACGAGCTACGGCAGCAGAGGCAAGGGGGATGGTGAGTTCATCGAACCGCGCGGCATCGCCATCCACCGTCGATTCGGACAGATATTCATTGCTGAAAAGGAGGGCGCACAGTATTACTGGGTCGGAACGAACGCCAGAAGCCTGTCCGCATACCCCCATGAAGAGAAATCACATCTCGTTTTCTTCGAGTATTTTCTAACCGAGCCCTCATTCATCACGGCGGACGTGTTCGATGCTGACGGACGCTTTGTGACCAGCATTTTCAGGAATCAGTTCAAAAGATCCGGCCGAAACAGGGATGCATGGAACGGACGGGTGAACGATGTATCAGCCCGAACACATCATGGGGAAAGACCCATTACCGCTGACGAATATACGGGATTGTCACAGGTCCCGGCGGGCCAGTATAGTGTCCGGTACACATTTGAAGCCACATACTCTTCCCGCCGTCATTTTTCGAAGGAGTTACGCGTCAACATCAACATTAAATACGAGTAAGCACTCAATTTACCGACCAAAAAGCTGTTGACTTTCAATGTAAAAATGTATATATTTCTATTTACCAATTTTTTGCGAGAGTGGCGGAATTGGCAGACGCGCTAGATTTAGGATCTAGTGCCTCCGGGTGTGGGGGTTCGAGTCCCCCCTCTCGCACTCTCATCGACACTATCATAAAAGGAGTATTCGTTGGAAGTTAACATTACAGAAAAAAGTAACTGGGAAAGAACTTTAGAAGTCACGCTGGCTCGCGATGAGCTGTTAGGGGATATCGAAAAAAAATTAAAAGAGTATAAAAAGACCATTAAGCTGGAGGGATTCAGAAAGGGCAAGGTTCCCATGCCGATGATCCGCAAGATATTCGGCAAGGAGATTGAATCCATTGTTGCCGAGGAAAAGATCCCGGATATCATCTCGGAAATAAACAAGGAGCATAAGTTTTCCCTTATCTCTCCGGCCAAAGTGGACGATTTTTCATACAGCGAAAAAGACGGACTATCATTCAAAGCAGCTATCGAAATCGCTCCGGACATTGAATTAAAGAAGTACAAGGGCCTCTCGCTCGAACAGGATGTGTACAAGGTTGGCAAGGAAGATGTAGAAGAAGCCATGAACAATCTTCGGGAGCAACAGCCTGTGATGAATAATGTAGAAGGCGCGGCAGAGGCCGGACATCACATCGTGGCTGATTTTCAGAAATTGGATGAAGGAGGACATCCAATCATCGGAGAAAAGTTCGAAAACCGTTATTTTGAGTTAATGAAAGATGATTCTGACGAAAAGGATGATTTGACAGATCAGCTTGTCGGTGTGAAAATCGGCGAAACCAGAAATGTGAAGATAACATACACGACCCCTGAGAATCAGGAGCAGACCAATCATTACGCTGTGGATGTGAAGGAGATCAAGGAGAAATCTCTGCCTGAACTCGATGATGACTTTGCCAAAGATGTCGGAGAATTTTCCTCCCTCGAGGCATTAAAAGAGGATGTGAAAAAAAATCTCGAGCAGAGATTCAAGGAGGAATATGATCAGCGGTTTGAAGAGAGGATCATCGATGAACTCATTCACAACAATGTATTCGATGTTCCGGAGCCAATGATCTACAACTATCTCGACTATCTTGTTGACTCAATGCAGCGGAGTCAGCGGGGGAATCCTGACAAAAATGCAATGCGGGATCAATATCGCGGAGAGGCTATTCGTCGCATCAAGTGGATGATGATACGCGAAAAAATCGTTGAGCTTGAAGATGTAAAAATAGAGGATTCGGATGTAGACGCTCATATCGACCAGCTCATTGAAGGTGATCCCAAAAGCAAAATGCAGATAAAAAATTACTATAGAAATGAAAAAAACAGGGAACAGCTGAAAGATAATCTGCTGGAACAGAGCGTGTTTAAATTGTTAACCGAAAATGCAAAGATCAAGAAAAACAATGTAACGAGAAAAGACTTGCAGAAGAAATCGAAGATCATTCAGTAACATGTTTACAGGAGAACGCTAGATGAGTTTAGTACCCATTGTTGTAGAGCAAACAGGACGCGGAGAGAGAGCGTATGATATATTTTCAAGATTATTAAAGGAACGTATTATCTTTATAGGAACCGCGATTGATGATACCGTAGCCAGTCTCGCAATCGCACAGCTGCTATTTCTCGAGGCTGAGGATCCTGAAAAAGATGTATACATGTACATAAACAGTCCCGGCGGTTATGTGACCTCAGGACTCGGTATTTACGATACAATGCAGCATATTCGGCCCGACGTGGCAACGATATGCCTGGGACAGGCATCCAGCATGGGCGCGCTACTACTCACCGCCGGAGCCAAGGGGAAGAGATCGGCTCTCCCGCATTCACGTATCATGATCCACCAGCCCATGGGAGGTGCCCAGGGGCAGGCATCGGACATTGAAATCCAGGCAAAAGAGATATTGAATATCCGCAAGGAACTGAACGACATCCTGGCGAATCACACCGGACAAAATGTGGACAAGATTGCCACCGACACTGACAGAAATTTCTTCATGTCGGCAGAGGAAGCCAAAAAGTATGGCATTATTGATGAAATCATGACCAAGAGACCAATTAGAAAGACGAAAAAGTAGCCGAGGATTGTATGAACAGCAAACGGGAAAAATTGTATATATGCTCATTTTGTGGTAAAAATTCACATCAGGTGAGCTGCATTGTCACTGGTCCGGAAGTGTACATCTGCGATGAATGCGTACGCAGTGCCAGCGAAATCATCAAAGAGGATCTGAAAAAGAGAAAGATCAGCAGCCACAAAAAAATACGCAAACCCGTTGAAATTAAAAAGGAACTGGATAATTTCGTCATTGGCCAGGACGAAGCCAAAAAGATCATCTCGGTCGCCGTATACAATCATTACAAACGTATCGAAGCGATAGATACGTGGGATGATGATGTCGAACTGGAGAAGAGCAACATCCTGTTCATCGGACCCACGGGAACCGGCAAGACACTGATGGCGCAGACGCTTGCGCGCTTCCTCCAGGTTCCATTTACCATTGCGGATGCGACATCGATCACAGAAGCGGGGTATGTCGGCGAGGATGTGGAAAATATTCTGGTGCGACTGGTTCAGGCATCGGATTACAATGTCGAAAAAGCCGAACGGGGCATTGTCTATATTGACGAAATCGACAAAATATCGAGAAAAAACGGAAATCCATCCATCACGAGAGATGTGTCCGGAGAGGGTGTACAGCAGGCTTTGCTTAAAATCCTGGAAGGAACCATCGCCTCCGTACCTCCGAAAGGCGGCCGGAAGCATCCCGAACAGAATTTGATTCAAATCAACACCAAGAATATCCTCTTCATCTGCGGCGGCGCCTTCGATGGATTGGAGACCATTATCGCCAACCGCATCGGAAAGAAAACGGTTGGATTCGGGGCGAATATTCAGAAAAAACGCGATTTGAAATCCGGAGAGATACTGAGACAGGTTCAACCCGAAGACCTGCTGCAATACGGGTTCATTCCCGAGCTTATCGGCCGGCTTCCTGTAGAGTGTGTATTCGATGAACTCGATGAGGCTGTATTGCTGAAGATACTTCAAGAGCCCAAAAATGCTTTAGTGAAGCAGTACAAGAAGCTGTTTGAACTGGACAAGGTCGAACTCGATTTTGAAGAAGACGCACTGATAGCCATCATCAAAGAAGCGAGAAAAAGAAAGACAGGCGCCAGAGCATTACGTGCCATCATGGAAGAAGTAATGACCGATATCATGTTTTACCTTCCGTCGCAAAAGAATCTTCGACAGTGCATTATCACGGACGAGGTCATTACCAAGAAAAAGGAACCAATTTACATCTACAAACAGGTGAAAAAGACCGCGTAAATGGGAGTGATACTGCACATACTGGTTTTCATCGGGATGTTTCTTCTCTTCACTGTTCTGATTCAGGCCTTCAACCACTTTGCTGAGAGGAACAGCAATAAAAAAGAAAAGAGATGAAAGTTATTTCGGCGCACTTTGTTCGAAGTGTCGTGAATATAGAGCAATCACCCGCTGAGGGTTATCCCGAGATCGCTTTTGCCGGAAGGTCCAATGTCGGCAAATCGAGCTTGATCAACTGTCTGCTCAACCGCAAAAAACTTGCACTAACGAGTTCATCACCAGGTAAGACAAGAATGCTGAATTATTACGAGATCAACAATGCGCTCTATTTCGTTGATCTCCCCGGATATGGCTTTGCCAAAGTATCGAGGAAGGAGCGGGACCGGTGGAAAGATCTTATAGAAGCCTACATTACGGGCAGCAGTACTTTGCGCGGTGTTGTTCAGATCATTGATAGTCGTATCGGACCGACCGATCTGGATATGGAGATGATATCCTGGCTGGCATACCTGAAAAAACCAACGATGATCGTTGCAACCAAGACGGACAAACTTCCGAAAAGCAAGAGGGTTAAGCAGTTGGCAATGAGCAGCAGGAAACTTGAGCCATTTGGCAGCTTCGATATACTCCCATTCTCCTCTGTAAAAAGAGAGGGACGCAAAGAACTCTGGAAAGCGATAAACCACTTGATCAATGAAAACACCTAAACTCTATACGGCCGGTCCCGTACCGGTCCCTGAATTCGTTCAATCGGAATTGAAAAAAGCTTTGATATTTCACCGCGAGGATGAATTCAAGTCTCTTTATCAAATCATGATATCGGGTTTGCAGTACGTTCTACACACTGAAAATGATGTACTTGCTTTTCCCGCATCCGGTACGGGCGCCATGGAAGCCGCAGTCAGTAATCTGCTGTCCGCCGGCGACAGTGTATTGGTGATCGAGCAGGGTAAATTCAGCAGCCGATGGTCCGAGATCTGCGAGACATTCGGTGTCGGGGTCGTCAAAATCGTTCTGCCATGGCGCGTGAGTATTGAACCGGAGCTCGTTAAGAAAGCCCTTTTGTCGAACGAAAACATACGCGCCGTGCTGATGCCGCAATGCGAAACATCCACAGGCGCTCTCAACGACATTGCTGAATTGTCTCACGTTGTCCATCGTTACTCAGAGGCTGTTCTCGTGGTAGACGGCATTTCATCGATCGGTGCCATACCGTTCGAAATGGATAGCTGGGACGTCGACGTCGCCGTCTTTTCATCGAACAAAGGTATGATGAATCCACCGGGACTGGCATTTATCAGTCTGAATGATCGAGCCTGGAAAATGGTTTACAGCGCTTCCTTGCCATGCTACTATTTCGATTTGACAAGGATGAGAAAAGCGCAGACATCGGGCATCGGCCCGGTATTCACTCCGGCAATACCCATTGTACGAGGCGTCAATGCATCTGTAGGCTATATGCGTAAGATGACGATTCGCAAGCTTTGGGCGCGCACAAGCAGTCTGGCGAATGCGTTCCGAACGGCGATCCAGAGCCTCGGGCTTGCGATCTGGCCGCCTCAGCCATCCGATGCCCTGACTGTGATCGGAATTCCTGATTCGCTCGATGCATCCGAGATTCAATACGGATTGAAGACAAAACATCACATGATCCTTTCAGGGGGTCAGGGAGAACTGAAGGGAAGAGTGCTGAGAATCGGGCATTATTGTGACCGTCCCGCTGACGATTATTCCGAGCTGCTCTCAGCATTGGAATCCGTTCTGATCGATATGAACTGGAACATTAAAAAAAATATGTCGGTAAAATTATTCATTCAGAGCATGAATTCACAAAGGATCGGCGATGTCTAAAATTCTTGTCGTGGAAGATGATCTTAATACCCTGTCCGGCCTCATCGAAATACTGACCGACGAGGGATATACAGTGAGCGGCGCCGAGAGCGGAGAGAAGGCTCTGAAAATCATGGACCACGAACAGTTCAATATTCTCCTGACTGATTACAAACTCCCGGATATGAACGGGCTTGAATTACACGAGAAATCCCTCCCGCTTCGCCAAAGTTCACTCACTATCATTATGACCGCCTATAGCTCCATCAAAGACGCGGTGGAGGCTATGAAGAAAGGGGTGTATCACTATCTGACCAAGCCGCTCAATCTAGATGAACTATTTCTGTTATTGAAGAAGGCGCTGAAGGAACAAGAGCTCCATTCGGAAAACGTGGAGCTTAAAGAACAGATCAAATCGAGCTACCGTTTTGAAAACATGATCGGCAACAGCGAAAAAATGAAGAACATCTACCGGGTGATATCCAAAGTCGCCCGCAGTCAGTCGACGATCCTGATCCGTGGCGAAAGCGGCGTGGGCAAGGAGCTGGTCGCCCGGGCCATACATTACAACAGTCTGCGTTCAGAGGGACAACTGGTTGAGATCAGCTGCGCATCTCTTCCTGAGACACTTCTGGAAAGCGAACTCTTTGGTTATGAAAAGGGTGCGTTCACAGGCGCGAACAATACAAAGAAAGGGCGATTCGAAATCGCCCACAACGGAACGATTTTTTTAGATGAGATCGGTGAAATACCTGAGAGCATTCAAACAAAGCTGCTTCGTGTGCTGCAATCCAGAGAGATCAATCATCTCGGGAGCACCGAAGTGATCAAGGTGGATGTACGCGTGATCGCGGCAACGAACCGCGATCTCGAAAAGGCGGTTAGCCACGGTCGTTTCAGAGAGGACCTCTATTACCGATTGAATGTGATTCCTGTATTCATTCCACCACTGCGGGAAAGAAAAGATGACATCCCGCTGCTTATCGAACATTTCATGAAGAAGTTCACATCCGAAAACAACAAACAGTACCTCAAATTTTCGGACCAATCCATGGACCATTGCATGCGATATGACTGGCCGGGGAATGTACGCGAGCTGGAGAATGCCATTGAAAACGCAGTTGTCCTGGCGGAGGGAGATACCATTATGCCCGAAGATCTGCCATTAACCATATTCGCGGATGTGACAATCGACGTGACGAAGGGATTCCTCGACTCCGATGATCCGTTCAAGAAAAAAATTGAACGCGCAGAACGGGCTATACTGAAAAACGCCATCGATCAGGCGAACGGCAATAAATCAAAGGCTGCCAAACAGCTCAAAATCAGCCTGAGAACCATGCGCTATAAAATCAAGAAGTACAACCTGTGAAACCGTCAAAACGCGATATCGAGGAAGAAAACCGAAAAATGCGATACCTGCGATTGATGATCGACTGTACCACCGCCGTGCTCGCTCAATCCGACATCTCCATTACCGAAGCCATCGATCTCATCGCGAAAACCAAGCAGGCAACGCTCGCTCTCTTCCCCGGAAAGGAAGATACATTTGATCTCATCTACAAGCCACGCTTTGAAAGATTATTGACAAGCCGGTTCAATTCAAATTAATTCTCACAACTTCTAAAACTTGTAATCATACATCCTGTAAGTCTTGTAAATCCGTGCCCCGATCTTCTGCAATGCCTTATTCATTGCCACGTTATCCTCGAGGATCCAGGACGCCTCGGCACGCCTGTAGCCTTTTGCCTTTCCACGTTTGTAGGTTTCAAAATAGAAAACAGAATCGATTCCTTTATGACGGTGATCTTTGAGGACGCCGAGCAACGGTACGCGTCCGCTTCTGATCTTGTTCTTGTACCATAATATCTTGATAAGGCCAAATGGGAACAGCCGACCATTCGCCCGCCTGATGGCCTCGTTCATGTCCGGAATGAAAACGGAAAAACCAACAGCCTGCCCATCCTTTTCAGCGATCAGGAACAGATCATCATCGATCACAGGTTTCATCTCTTTGGCCAGATGAAGCAACTCCGATTCAGTCATCGGCACAGAACTCCAGTTCTCCTGCCAGGCCTCGGTCAGCACATGATGAAGATTCCTGATTTCCTGCTCGAGATTCTTTAATTCCAGATTGCGGAAAGTATATTCTCCCCTTTCCAGGGCTTGTTCAGCCTTTTGGATGACAACATCGGGAATACCTGCTTCATCATAAAGTTCATAAGCGAACAGATCGTGCGCCTTTGTAAATCCATAATTTTCGAGCAGCGCTTGATAATAGGGCGGGTTATGTGTCATCATGATACTGGGCGGTGTGTCGAATCCATTTACCAACAGACCGAACTCTTCATTGATTGAAAAATTTGCGGGGCCCCGCGCGCTCGTCAGCTTCTGCCTTTTTAACCATTCCATCGCTGCATCGAACAACGCATCCGCCACCTGCTGATCGTTAATGCACTCAAAGAAGCCCCAAAATCCCATGGTGTCATTATATTTTTCATTGTGATTTCTGTTCTCCTGTGCCGATATCCGTCCAACAGGCTCACCGTCCATGAGAGCCAGAAAGAGTTGGACTTTGGAGTGGCGAAAGTAAGGATTTTTTTTAGCATTGAGGAAAGTCATCCTGTCAGCGATCAGTGGTGGCACCCACTGATCATCCTGTTTGTAAATTTTCCACGGTAGCTTGACAAATGTTTTGATATCCTTTTTCGATTCAACCGGATGAATTTTCACCTGCATAAATGAACCCTCCTGTTAATTTTGTCGTAATATAATTATGTATATAATGACTGTCAAGTAAATTGTTGAAAGAAAAAACCATTTGAAAATTAATAATTATTTCGTAATTTAAATATCCATCCAACGCTGCAGGTGAAAATGAAAAAGAGATACCGGCATATATACAACAAGCTGACAAATTTTGAACTGCAGGTCAACGATAATTCAGACCGACTCATTTCTGAGGATGACATATTCGGAGAACTGGAGAAAAAATCCAGACCCCGTCTATTCCTGAATTTCTATTCAGAGGATGGCATACAACGCGCGCTTGAAGAGTATGGCATTTTCAATAGCCTCAAGAAACGCGGTTTCAAGGACTTCATTTTCAGTTTGGATACTGACGATCCCTATCTGCATAAATTCCGCGCATATTTCGACAAGAAAGACGCAGACCATCTGCTGTGTGAAGTCTATCTACGCAAGAAAACGATGACCGCTCGTCCGATTTTCAAATCATCTATCGCGGGTGAGGAATTCACATTCATCGTCATCGAGTGGCTGCTGCTTCAGGATCCGACGTCGCCGTTCAGTCCGCATCGTCCGCCATTACCGGGACAGAAATATCCCGGACTAAAAATCGGACGTAAAGTACTTACGATTTTCATGAATATGTGCATCCGGCTCAATACAGACGGGCTGATAAACATACCCGAGCATTATCACAATGCGGCCTTTTACAGCAGGCATTTCAGCTATTTCAATCCCGAAACAGAGGGCTATTTCAGGGCCATTCGGCGTGACCTCGCCAATCAGGGGCTGAATACCATCACATGGGCCATGGAGTGGGACTGCGTGATAGAAGCGAAATCTGGAAATACCTGGAAGTGGATCACGGATGATCAGATTTTGCCCGTAAGCTCCAAGATGGAGAGCTATTTCAAATCGAAAGCATATAAAACCAGTGTTGAAGAGTACAGTAAAAAAGTCAAATTTTTCATCGATGATGATGAATTTGAACGCAAGAAAGCCCTCTATGAAAAATCATCTGCTGTTCACGATATCCCCGGTTGACGCGTCTATTATCTCCTATTATTCGCTTGCATTTTTAGCCTGAAATCATTAAGTTTAAGGATATTAAATGATTAGAAAAGCTAATTAAGCTCATTTCAAATGTAAGGAAAAGTGTGATGAATAAATATATATTTGCCCTGACATTCTTTGTACTAATAACCGTCTCTGAATCATACAGCAAAATATCTGAGAATCGTTTATATGAACCTGTCGTTGTAAAAGGAAGTGACATTTTCCCATACACTTTAGAGGATTTCTATCAAATAAGTTCTCTTTATTTATTTTCATACCATCAAAACAGTGATACATGGGAGGTAATTCCTTTTCAAATCGATGAAGCGGATACATCACTGCAAGATGAAGATATTTATTTCAAATCCGAACGAGATTCACTGTTACGTGGCTATTTCGACCTAGATGATGAACTAGTTTTTATGGCTGCTAATTCAGGTGATAAGGCAGATTCTTCAAATTGGGCATCAATGGTTGATTCGACTGAACGTTATGAAATAGAATTAACGGATCCGTTGAATCAAGAAAAATCATATACATATTTATATCATTCACCATATATAAGTTTTTCAATTCCTGATCCTTATGAAATGAGCTTCAATAAGAATACTGATCGAATTGTTACTGCCAACTATGAGGTCGGGTTTGATATATCCTCTACTGATAAAAACGGACAACTAAATGAAATAATAATAAAGAACGGAATGAATGTAGATATCTTCGACAGATTGAAAATCAGACTTCAGGGATTTGGGCTCCTATTCTTCATAAATCTAAATGAGAACAATGTAAAAATTGCTGAACCATCGTATGCTAAAATAGGGCGAATAAGAATCATTAGAAATATGCCCGGTGAGTTCAACCTACAACCTTTTCCTTCTAGTAAATTTACTCAAACATTGTTCTTTTATCCTTGGAGTGGAGCTTTTAAAATAGTTGATATTCCAGTTGGCGATATCATTGATATTGGTCCTCAAATATGGCTGTTTAGAGTGTCATGGGACCTAAGTGCGGAGGCAAGTGGCATGGTTTTATACAATCAGTATAATCCATCAGGAGTTAATATAGATGGAGTAATGGATACTTTTAATGATACATGTAGACCGGGCGAACTAAATTGGACAGTGGCAACGGGATCTCAAGGTACAATTTTTAATATTTTCGAAATTCCTCCTCTGGGAAAGATCCGAAAACTTTATTTCTATGACAACAGTGAAGGCGGATATAACGATAACCCAAACTATCCTGAGCTTTCTGACACCGGAGACTTAGTTTCCTATGGTGATTCTGGATTTTATCTTGATGACGAATTAGAAAAAGATATCAATAGAGAAACAAAATTGAATGCAGTTTATTATAATTATTTTCTTCCGGCCAACTTACTATATGAACAAGCATCACTCTTAGCTAATCAAGTAAAAAATCCCATAGAAATTGTTACAGAGTCTCAGGCATATAAACCAATTAAAACAAGATTAAAATCCAGAATAAGTTCTGTGCCGAAAAATCATATTCTCTATCAAAACTATCCAAACCCATTCAATCCAGAAACAACAATAAAATTCAATATGAATAAAAGCGAATATGTAAAAATGGATATAATCGATTCAGCTGGAAGGACTATTAAAAATTTAGTCAATAGTATGTTGAACTCGGGATCATATACTTACAAATGGGATGGTAAAAACAATTATAATAATTCTGTGAGTTCAGGCCTCTATTTTTGCAAGCTATCGACTAAAAGTGAAAATAGCTATATTAAACTTATTTTTATTAAATAGATATCACAATGAAAACTATTTCCAAAATAATGATTGGTGTTCTCATTTTTTTTATTTCCTGCGAGATTGGTCATGGTTTAAAGCCAATAGTCTATAAAATTAAAGGAAATGTCATATTCGTTAGAGGGAATCCTCCTGAGAATACATCTCGAATTGAGGTTTTTGCCTTGAAGGAATTCCCCCCCCAAGATCCACAAAACTTTCTTTATCTAGGAAGATCGGGACCCCTAGATTATAATTCTGGGAATCGGGTCGGTTACGAGGTTATGGTTTCACCGACCTCCTATCAGCTACTAGGAGTAGTGTGGAAAGAACAAGGTCAAGACTGGAA
>JAZBPW010000136.1:0-17082 GCA_036351795.1 Candidatus Zhuqueibacterota bacterium
CTGTTGGTAATCGTGACGCTCTGATTCGCCGGATTCGCCCCACCCTCCTGCGCCGAAAAGGTCAGGCTCGATGGCGCTACCGCGATACCCGGCACCGAGGAGATAATACTGAACACGCCATCGCTCACATCCGACGGATCACCGTCCGACGCGTCAGACACACGAACCAACGCGCTCCCCGTCGACACCTCGGGCAGCGTCCAGGCATGCGAACCATCGTCAGCTGTACTCGCTACGATCGTCGTATAGTTGGAGCCATTGTCAATGCTGACCTCCAGTTTCACATTCCCGCTGAAGTTGTCGCTGCTCCACTGCACTGTCCGCGTACTGCTTGCGTCCCAGCTCTCGCCGCCATTGGGAGAGATCATGGTCAGCGTGGCTGCCGGCGGACCCGGCGCATCCGACTCGAACACCCACAAATCGCTGTTGTTATCATCGCTGTCACCAACATTGACTACAGCGCCGCTCAGTTGTGCGCCGTCCGCGTATTCCACTACTGCCGTCATGCTCTTGGGCGAGCTCCAGTCCAGATCACTGCCCGTGCCGTTGTTATCCGTAGCGCCGGGCGCCAGCCCGCCGCTATTGAAAGTCAGCGTCACCTGCTGCGATGTCACGCCATCATTATTGCGGCCCACATCTGGAGAGACCGTGAAATTGCCTGTCTTGAACCGGTCAAAGGTAGAACCGTCGGAACCGGTCAGCGTCACTGTGGTGATAGTCACTGTCGCTGAATTGTTCTCGATCCTGAAGGTAAAGTCCTCCCACGTATCATACGGATCCACTTCCAATCTGACGGAATAGTCACTATCAGGTGAATAGTCGGTTTTGTAGAAAGCATCGTCCGTTTTCTCATCGGGATCATACAGCTCCGCCGCGCTGGTCACACATATCGCCAACAATATAAATATAATCGCAAAGATACCGAAAACCAAGTAGATTTTTACCTGCATGACATCCTCCTGTTTGCGGATTATTTTTCATAAGTCGCGATCACATTTCCAGCTGCGTCACGGATATAGTATGTAGTCTTTATTGTTCCGATGGTATAGGAGATCTCGAGTCTGGGTCTGAAGTCATCATCCCCATGTTCTGAAGAATAAAATCTGAAATATTGATAGACATCGGTATCTTCATCATTATTCAGTTTAACCATCACACCATAGTTGCCCGAAGGGTTCACGTGCCATTCTTCAGCAAGCGGCAGTATGTTCCATTCCAACCAGCCATCTGACTCGGCGCGGATGAAATCCACTGCAGTCTCCACATAATCGCCACCGGACTGACCCCAGTTCAGGATCTGATTACCATCATCCAACCGTGCGTTCCAATTGGTCAACCCCGATGTGCCGTTTGCATTTCCCTCGTCCCATGCGTTCAGCATTTTATGCACATCTATTCGAGCCGGATAACTCTTACCATTGTCAATATCAATCACATCATAGCAGTAAAGCTTCAGCTTCGCCTCTGTAATCTCCGCCTCCGCGGCTATCCCGGACAGATCGAATTTGAGCAGGGAACGACGTCTCTGGTGTGTGGGTGCGTTGCCATAGTTCCATATCTGGAGATAGTCTGCCCCACCGTAGTTGTAATTTTGTCTTTCTTCATAACCGTAGATATCCCCTGCAATAAATGTATCGTTACATTTATCGGGTGTATTGAGCGTGGTACTCGGGTCGAAGATGATCGTGCCGGCTTTCATTTTTTCCAGATGTTTCAATTTCACACCGCTCAGCAGGAATGAGCCGTCTTCGTTGTGCAATAGAAAACGGCGGATCTTCAGCATTCGCGATTCGTCCAGTGAATCTCGGTCCTCTTCGTGAAACGCCCAGTCAATTGGAAGAAAAAACTTTACATCTCCTTTCAAATCCCTGAAATGAATGGGATGATCACTCACGAAATCCAAATTTCTTATTTTCATGTTATCCCCGTATATTTCAGGAGCGCCCTTGAGATCGAGCATTGTAATGAAAACGATATACGCTGTTTGGCTTTTCAATCCATATTGCGCTGGATCCGGCAAGAGCATGCGAGCCTGCTGGCTCATCAGGATTTCCTCTTTCAGCCTCTGATCCTCATATTTAATGACCATATCAACGCCGCGGAAGACATCCGGGTAGGTGATCTCGTTTCCGGAGACGACCGGTGGATTATTTTTTACACTTTCGATGACCTGATAGTCCTTTTTCGCTCCGTCCAGAAATGCCATTCCAATCAGTTGCGATTTCAGGTTTGCGCCCTCGCTGGTTTCGAATACCACAGGCCATTCATAATGCAAATTGGATTTGAAATACGCGTGGTAGAGGCCGGATGTGATCTCGTAATCATAATCTTCGGCTCTCGCTGCTTTAACAGACCGGTCAATCTTCACAAACAGATCCTGTTCATTGCGGTAATGAACCGGTCCTGCCGAGATCTCCGTTGTGTACGCCCCATTTTCATTGAGGTACGTTTTCGAGTATTTCGTCCTTTTTTCCACCAATTCTTTTTTCTGTGAGTGACCGGTAACTGTCATCAACAAGGAGAGCACAAAGATCATTGGGATCATTTTTAAAGTTTTCATTTGTCATACCTCCATCATTTCTTATGGTTTTGCGAATGGTGATTGAATGAGTCCTCTATTATTTATTTATATTCGCTTTTTTCTTGATTCGCTGATTCTTCGCATCATATCCGAAGCGTAGCCAGAAGCCGCTGTCATATAGCACCCGGTAGGGCAAGTTATTCATATTGTTCACGACGGAGAATTGCTTCTGGTTATCTGTTATGAGGTTCCCGTTCGGATCATAGAGATAGGTCTCATCTCCAGAATTACCTGTGGTATTCTTTAATTGATTGGTATTCGCAATGTATCGGTAATGATAGTGAGATGGAGTCCCATCCTCCGCGTGCCGTGTCAGACTGAGCAGATTACCGTTCTTGTCATAGTTCAGATTTCGCACATCAAAGCCATCAGCAATCTGTTGAGTCCAGTCATTATCTGTCCAATAACAGTAATCAGCCTGAGTCAAGCGATAGACATTATCGTAGCTGTAAGCGTATCCGGACAGCATGGGGTTCGCGGACGATGTAGCGGTCATAAGCCATGAGATATTACCGTTGTATTGTGCTTCCACGGGATCGGAAAGCACTTCATTCATCACTGGTGGATCATTGTAGCCGATGACCTCCGCAAACGCATCATAGACCTTAACCTGGGACGAGCCATTCGGTCCGTCGTGCCCCGGATCCTTATTGCTGTCATACAGTGTCTGATCATTTATTTGTACGAGCCAGTCGCGCGCATTGTAAACGTAATCCACACCCTGGATATTATTGCCCATCACTATCCTTTTCGTATTGCCGGTTGGCCAATATTCGTATCCGGCGATCGGTTCAGCAGACGTTTTCACATCTTCGTGGCCAGCATGTATTTGTTCGACACGACCGGTTCGATCGTAATCATACCATATGTAAAAACAATCGTCAGCATCATCCTGATATGCGATCTGCACGACATTCCCCTGACGATCGCGAATGTACGATATCTTTTTCATGCTGATGTCTTGACCGGGGAGCTGCCGGGCGATCCATTCCACCTGTCCGAAGCCATCGTATGAATAGTACGTATAGCCCCAATCGCCGGTATCATCATCCCGGTACGCCGTTGCAGCGATCTTCCCAAGGATGTTCCGCTGGGCTCCGGGATCAGATGCATCTTCCCAGATAATCCCCTCTCCGTATGCCGGTAGATGGTCAAAACCATGAACGATTACATAATTGCTCTCATTTTCGAAATCATGTGTTCCTGTGGTATATAACACATTGCCATCCAACTGATCCCAATCCGGAATCGTCGCATCTGCGCTTGCCTCCCCGGTTGCAGTCAATCTATTGAAAGAATCGTATTGATAAAATATGAGATCCCTCCCTCCTGACTTGTGATTGGCATCCTGCACAAAGCGCATATTTCCGTTGCCGTCATATTTATATCTGACAACGCCGGCGTCCGGCGAGCTTCTTTCGATGACCTGATTGAGCGAATTGTATTTCATTTTCGTACACAATGGAGAGGTTGAATCTCCCTCCGCCTCCGGAGGAATTATGAGAGTCATGTTATCCCGGATATCGTATATGAACATGGTTAAGAAATCATTTTGAGTGAGATCATTCAAGTCACAATACTGATATTCGGCCACCGTGCGTCCAAGCTTGTCCTGATAAGCGGAAGAAGCGCGGCCATTTTCGTCTATGGTAATCGTCGCGTAGAGTGAAGCCTTCGCATAGCCGGGCACTTCTCCGGACTGATTTGTCCTGTACTGATAGCGCAGGTAATGGTTATCGTGGAACTCCGGTGACGGAGGATGTATAGAAACAATGCGATTTTCGGGATCGTTCAGATAGCGCGTTTCGGTGTAAGGCATACTGCCACAATCCGGACCCTGTTCGCCATTATAATACGCGATGCAATTAAACTCAAACCATGTTTTATTCTGATAATTTCCTTCTGTATCATAGAAATAGGGTTTCCAGACTTTGTGTTCTCTGTCGAGATAATCGTATTCGATCATCGACAGGGCGTGGTAGGTGGCATCGGTCTTCGTTTGAGTCTGAATCAATCTGCCCAAACCATCAAAGTATTCCACAGACTCGGTAACGAGGTTCTCATCCAGGTGTGCTCTCATGACTATCCTGTTTGGTTCCTGTGAAATGTCCTGGGACATATGGTACGCATAATCGGAAACGCAATCGCCATGCGCATTCAATATTGAATCGAGCCTGCCAAATTGGTCATAGCTAAAATGCATCGTATCGCCGTTGACATCTGTTATCGACTTTACCAGACCGGTTTTCGTATAATAATCAAACTGTTTACTCAATCCTGAGCTTTCCACACCTGTCAGATAGGCATGAAATAAGGATCCGCTGGCATTCGACAGGTTCGTCTCGTTGCTTCCATAGTAGAGGTTGGTGACATTTCCTTTTGCATCTTCCTTTTCAATCACATGCCCATACGCATCAAAACTATTGTTGACGGATATACATTTCCAGCGAGGATCGGAAGGAGTCATTGTCTCATCAGCAAATACATCTCCGGGAAAATTGACTGGAGAATCCGTATAAGATTCATCACACCAAACGAAATGCCGGTGTGGATACCATGTCGTATCATTTTCACCTGTCATGAATGCTTTGTACGTCGTCACCTCGGACGTATGATACCTGTTCCCGCTCGAGTTTGGATAGATTATAGTTGCGGAACAGCGAAGCGCTTCTTCCATTGGAATTGAACCATCTATACCAACAATTTCCTGACTGACGTATGCGACTATTTTATAGTCATTGCCAGCCTCGGCGTAAAATGATTTCCAGCCTTCAGTGGATTCATTTTCTCTCAAGATCTCGATCTCGGTTCCTCCGGACATTTTATAGACATAAAGATATTCCCCGATCCTGAGATTTTTCTGATAAGTCTCACCATTCCACAGCATATCGACTTTGTACGAGACAGGTGTACTGAATCCAAGACTAATGACCATCGAATCCTTCTTAGTGCCTTCAATTGATAATATTCCCGTACTCACACTATCACTGACATATTCAACAGCTTCATTATTAAAGGAGGATATTGTTTTGACTGCCTTTGCTGAAAGGATATTCTTTTCCTCCAATTCCGGATAGAACTCATATGCGTTACGAAACTCAGTCGTTCTGTCTTCGGTTAATGTTTTTCCTCCCTGATCACCGTAAAAGTTCTTTTCTGTCTTGCGAATGAGCTGATTTTTATCAGAATAATCAAAATTCACATACTGAGAAAATGGATCGTTGGATTCTTCGTCGCTATATAAAAAGCTGTTTTCTGTATTGACGTTCTTGTGACCGATGTAGTAATTAACGTATTCTGCAGGCCACGATCCCGGCGAGGCATACGGTGTATTCTCAAATATTTTGTGCTCCACGCCGGAATTATAGAGTATTTTTTTTCGATAGATGAGTTTCTGATTCGGATCTTCGTACTCGATCGTCTCAGGCATCCCCCATTGCCAGTCCCTGTTATCCCGCAGGACGCTGTAGTTGAGTTTGTTGGAAAAAGCAGTGCATACTAGAGAATTAGATTTATCACCCCTTGAATACCATGTGGTTTTCCTGGAATTGTCCGGATAAATTTTAATGATATAATCATAATAGACAGAGGCATCGCCTCTTGCGCCACTGTTATTGAGTCCAAGTTCAGCATTTCTTTTCAAAAAGAAATACTGTGGAATCCCATTGATGACGCCGGCGGGATATTGATATTTGAATTCATACTGGCCGCCACGCCCATCGGATCGGATGATCTTTCTGACTCTCGTCCCGCCCTGCTCATTTTCATTGACTTCGAATGCGACTGAATCGGAGTCGAATAAATCCTCATTTGGAACAGCGTATTTGTACCAGGAAAAGTATATTTTTTCATTTGAACGTATAGAATCCGTGCTGTAAAAGAATGTTTCACTTCCTCCGGTGGGATAGACAATGTTCTCTAACGAGAGATACTTCGCTGAAATTTTATCCGAATTGTATTCGCGAAAGAAGGAAGCATTGATGTACCCAAAGTCATCGTAGTGTTCTTCCTTCATATTCAAGCTTTCATGGTGTGTATCATAGTAGGTAAATGTGTATACAAGAGGACCGCTGTCATCCTCTCCATTTATCTTCAAACCAATGAGCCCCATCTTTGTGCTTGAGGAATGGCCGAAATCATCGTGTATCAATTCAACCGATTTGATCGCATGCGCTGGATCATGCCGGCTATACAGGTCTATTCTGCTCAATTTCTTGTGTACGTACTCATCGATTTCAGGTGGAATAGCCCCATCGTGATCTGTCCGTAAAGTTGTGGTGAATTTCGCTATATGCGTCGGTGTAACGATCTCCTTCAAATAGGTCAAATTCACCAGGGACTCTTTACCCGGTTGACCTGCATAATTTCGCCTCGAAAGAAATAGTGCCGCTTCGTCATAGGCGTAGTTGAATTTCACCCAGCTGCCGGGGGGATTCATCTCTTCATCCGGGATATCGTCGCCCTGATAATCCGTACCGAGAATGGCAACAAGCCGCCACGTCGATACAAAATAATTAGGATCATACCCACCGGGATCATCAGGGCCAATATTCTGATAAGACGCCAGAGACGGCACACCGTAAATATAACGGACGCCATCGTCCGTCGTCACCCTGAATCCTGTGTAGTCCGGCAATGAACTGGTCATCTCTTTCACAGATACATACTCAACAGCTTCCGGGAGTATGATCCATGCCTCCCAGGGATTTACATAGAAATCACTGCCTGGCTCCAGACCTGTGGCAAGCCCTTTTTCAAACATCGCTTTCGTGCTGCCGTTCACATGTAGATAATAGATATCGCGCGCGTATGCTTCGTTGGCACCGGGAAAATCGACGCCCATGCTCTCATCTATCTCGTCCCCTACATTGAAAATAACCGATCCCTTCACATCCCGAGTGATACTGCCCGGATCCCACTGCCATCCGAGTCCCAGCCAGGATGCGTGCTGATGGAATTTTATTCCTGAATGGTAGCTGAATGTGATGGGAATATCGATATTTCGGCCGGGGACGGTCATGGCCGGGATTTGCAGGTTCAGATCTCCCTGCGCGTCGACTTCGCCATAACCCGGCCGCATCATGTGCCATACTTCAGGCTGCATCTGATAATCATTGAGAACATCCTGGGCAAAGACCGAGGCTGCAAGAGTGAGTGCCATGATACAATAAAACAGCCATCTTAAAACTCTCATGATAGACTCCCTTCAACTTAATAACATTAACGCATATCTGGAATTTCATCTAGAACAGCTATTTAGCCAGGAACCCCGCTATTGATGCTCACTGATCTGTTTCCCGAAGAATCTCATCCAGCGTCGTTATTCCCCGTGCCGCTTTTGCGAGACCTGCACGCCTCAGCGGGCACATGCCACTGTTCAGCGCCTGCTCCTTTATCGCATTGAGGGATGCATTACCCAATATCATATCGCTGATGTGGCTGTCAATTTCGAGAAGTTCGAAAAGTGCAATCCGGCCACGAAAGCCACTTTGATGACACGCGGCACACCCCTCACCCTTTCGCCACGTTGGCGTAGGATCGGATATGTCGGACAGCTTTGTAACTCCCGAACGCGCCATCAATCTATCCAGTCTCTCCTTCGGCAGTTCGATGCGCTTTCCACATTCCGGACATATCTGTCTTACCAGTCGCTGTGCGATTACGAGCCGAAGCGATGAGGCCAGTAAAAAGGGTTCCACCCCCATATCCACCAGTCGCATGATCGCCGTACAAGCGTCATTCGTGTGAAGCGTGCTGAGCACGAGATGCCCTGTCAGCGATGCGCGCACCGCGATTTCTGCCGTTTCGCTGTCCCGGATCTCTCCGACCATGATCACGTTTGGATCCTGCCGCAATAATGTCCGCAGGGCTGCAGCAAAGGTATACCCCAGGTCAGCGCGCACGCGGCTCTGGTTTATACCCTCGATGGCATATTCGATAGGATCTTCAACAGTCACAATATTTCGTTCCTGTGAATTCAATTCATTCAGCGCGGCATACAGGGTTGTCGTTTTACCGCTACCAGTAGGTCCTGTTACCAGGATGATACCGTATGGGCTCCTAAGAACATTTGAAAATCTTGATAGCGCTGCATCCTCGAAGCCAAGTTGATCCAGGCGCAATTTCTGCCGTTCTTTATCCAGCAGTCGCAGAACGACCTTTTCACCAAAATTTGTCGGCAGAGTGGAGACGCGTATATCAACCGGCCTTCCCCGCATATCATATTGAATGCGTCCATCCTGAGGACGCCGTTTTTCCGCGATATCCATCGCAGCCATCACCTTGAGACGTGATATCACCGTGGCCTTCTTGTCCAGTGGAAGATGACATTGTTCGGTTAAATAACCATCGATCCTGAATCTCACGCGAAACAGAGCTTCGTATGGCTCGACATGTATATCGCTGGCGTTCAACGATATTGCCTCCGCGATCACATTGTCGATGAGTTCGACAATTGAGGCGGTGGACGCATATATCTCTGAGGCGCTTTCAACGATAATATTCTGGGAATCTTTTCCTTCTTTCGAGTCAGTGAGATTGACATTCAGCTCATCAGCATAATGCGCGGATATCGACTCAGCGATCAATCTCTCTTCATGCTGTACCGGTATCACATTCAAACCGCTGATGAATCTGATATCCGCCAATGTTTCAAGATCATCTGGAGCTGACGTGGCAATGTATACACTATCGCCCTCTTTTTTGATGGGTATGATCCCGTATTGCTGAATGACAGCTGCCGGTATCACACTCAGACATTCTGGATCGATGGCTATCTGGGTCATTTTTCAGATTCTCTCATTTTACCATTCGGACATGCTCCGCCCGTGCCAGTCACAATCAATTTTCAGTACAATGTGTTGAATTATCCTGTTTCACTTATTGAGAGCACGGGATTCAAAAAATTCCATAAAAAATTTTATTTTTTTACTTTTGGTGTGGAATTCTTTATATACAGGTATCTATTAAGATGAAACCAATGAATATCGTCACGACAATATGAAATTATCAATATATTTGAAAATTACTGTCCTGGCAGTCTGGATTATCCATCCATCTCTTGTTCTTTCTGTCCCCGGACAACAGAATGACATAAGTCCAGCGCAACGTGATTCCGTTCTCATTAAGCAAAATAATCGAACGGCCTCCGTTGACTCACTCCCACCGGGAGCATATCAAGCTATTGAAAACCTTGATTTCAAAGATTCAGATATTCGGGATGTGGTTCGCAGTATTGCACATAAATATAAGCTGAATATATTCATCGCAGATGATGTCAGAAACAGGATTACAATGCATCTATCTGACATTTCAGTATATCAGGCGCTCGAATTTATCGTCAATGAGAATGGATTACAGATTGAACAGCGGGGCCATATCTTTAAAATTACAAATCCACCAGACCCGGAACCAATACCACCCCCGCCACCGGATGTCGCATTCACGGACGGTCTGTTGTCAGTCGACCTTGACAATGATGACTTGCACCGGGTTGTGCATGAAATATCGAAAAAAGCTGGAGTCAATATCGTCGTCAATCAGGGCGTCCATGGCCGTTTGAGCGGTTACATTCAGAATATAAAATTGATACCCGGACTCAAATATCTGTTAGAGGCAAATGGATTCGACCTTCGAACAAAGAATGATATTCTCTGGATTGATGCGGATTCGCGGCATCACAGCAGACCTGAGGCATCGAGCACGAGCTATCGATCACGTTACTGGTTTGAAGTAAACGACAGCCTCATCTCCCTCGAAGTTGTGGATGCTGAGCTAAAGCAATTGATCGGAGATGTAGCCGCAGAAATTGGTATCGACATGGTTTTCTATGGTGAAATAAAGGGAAAAGTCAGCGCCAAATGCACAAATATTCGACTCGAGGAGTTACTGCTCTATCTGTTCAAAGGGACCGAATACACATATCGCAAGGAGAAAAATATCTATCTTATTGGTGACAAGAAGGTTCGCGGCATCACCCACTCAAAGCTGATCAGGCTTAATCATATGAAAGTGGAAGGGATCACCGAACTTCTCCCTGCAAATATCACATCGGCTGCCTCTCTTAAAATCGTAAAAGAGCACAACGCGCTCATGGTTATTGGTAGCCATGATCTCATCGAGGAAACAGAGAACTATCTTCATCAAATCGACCATCCAATACCCCAGATTCTCATCGAGGCCATCGTGGTCGATTACAACACGACCGACATCAGTGAATTCCGGCTGGAAGCAGGTACGCGAACACAGGAAGACTCCAGCCGCATGGACTTTTCGTTCTTTCCTCATATCGAAGTCGATGCCAACGCCGGCTACCTGCAAAATCAACTTGAATTGTACGGTCCACAATTGGGCCTGGTCCAGATCGGTAAACTTCCGACCAATTTCTATATGCGCCTGAAGATGATGGAAACGGAGGGAAGGGCCAATGTCCGGTCCAGACCACAAATAGCGACTCTGAACGGTCATACCGCCAGCATCAGTATCGGCACAACGCAATATTTTATCCTGAAATCCCAGACACCATACTCGAACCCGAATCAAATCATACTTCAGGAATCGGAACGATTCGAAAAAATATCGGCTGAAATGTTGCTCGAGATTACACCCTGGGTGAGCGCGTCCGGTGAGATCACTGTCGAGATTCATCCGGAATTCAGCACACCTCGTGGCAATCTTGACGCGACCCGTCCTCCGACCATCGACCATCGTATCCTCGATTCTACTGTACGACTGCGTGACGGAGAGACGATCATTCTGGGCGGATTGCGACAAACGATCGACAATGTCACGATATCCAAATTTCCTGTTTTGGGCGACATCCCGCTATTGGGTCGCCTTTTTCAAAATCGCCAGAAGAACAAGACAGAGGCAGAACTCGTCATCTATGTGACGCCACACTTGAATCATATCTATGACGGAAGCATACGATAAGCAAAAATGGAAACGAGGGATGAACATAAATTTTATCGATATATTGGGTCATAGAAAATTTTCAGGATTGGACATCAGCCACCATGCCGTCTCCTACAGCGAGTTATCGATGGATCGAAATAAAAATTGGCGTCTGATTAAAGTCGCGCGGGAGGCAATTCGATATGAACGTTCGCATGACGACAAAGAGGCCCTGATCTCGGCGCTGGGACGTCTTCGTAACTCGCTTGAAAAGGACAGTATCGAGGTCATTACCAATCTCAACGGGACATCGGTACGCAATTCGCTCATTCAAACTCCGGTGCTCGACTATCAAAGTACAAGCGAATGGCTGGACGTGAATATTGAACGCTTCATACCTGCACATGTCGACCTCAATGATATCAATTTTTCATTTCAGATACTTTCAGAATCAGAGCAGGATCAAACAATACTGCTTTCCATCGCCAAAAAGAAGGATGTAAACCGGCATCGGGAATTATTGAAAGAGAACGGATTCGATGTCTTGTCAGTCAGTGCCGGAGTGACCGATATAATCAACACACTCGTCTTTTCCGGAATTGCCCATGAACGATCGATCATTATTGCATATCTGGATTACCACAAAATGACGATGATACTATTCAAAAAGGGCTATATCCTGAAGTATCATGAAATTGGACTTGCAAACCCCTATTCTATCTTAAATACAGAACAATCAGAATCGCCGGGCACTTCCAGGCCGATATCACAATGTGTGTCGTCTTTACGGAATTTCATAGAATCGCTGATATCGGAGAATGACATAGTCGGCGGTGAATACAACGTACTGCTTCGAGGCGCCAAAGACTATGCCTCCGCTGTTTCGGAAGAACTTGAAAAATACAGTATTTCGACCGAAAACAACGATGATGTGACGCATGAGCCTGAGGAACATCACGTCGGTCCGGAATTTACACTTGCCACAGGACTTGCCCTTAAAGGATTATATCCACTGCTCAATACGATAAATTTGTCCGAACCAGAGGATCACAACGAGATATCAGTAGCAGATGAAAAGGAACGTATTCTCAGATTGATCATCTATCTTGGATCGGGTTTTCTGGGCGTCATCATAATAATGACTCTATTGACCGGCATTTTGCAGAGATGGTATGAGAATGGCTTAAATTCAGTTTTGATGCAATCATCACAATTGGCCGCCCTGCAAAAGTTGAAATCGGAAAACGCACGACTGACAGCGGACATCAGGAAATCAAAGACGATTATCCACAACCGCAGTCATATCGCCAGGCTTCTGAATGAATCAGGTCGTCTGATACCAGCGAACTGCTGGCTTCGCGAGATGCAGGTACATCATTCCAGCGATGACGCACATCAAATGGATGTTACATTCACCGGTATCTCTTTTTCAGAGATAGACGTTGCTGAACTCATCAGGGCTTTGAGAACAAGTTCTGTCGCGGAAAATGTCAAATTGCTCTATACCGAGAAAGTGAATGCAAGGGATGTTCGATTGAAAACAAAAAGATTCGGACAGAACCTTGTGAAATATCAATTATCATTTACGCTGAAAAATAATTCATAATCCTTCTTTAGAGCGCCTATGCAACTTGACGATATTCATGAATATTGCAAACAAAAGAAGTTTAGATTGATACAAGGGCTTTTTTGCGTCTTTTTGCTGATCAGCGGGAAGCACATCATCTATCCCATGGCACAGCACTGTCTGACCCTGATGAAGCAAATTCAGGACAACAATTATAAACTCGCCCAAATCCATGAGGAACACACCCTGAGACCATTGCTCGAGAAGGATCAGGACAGATTGAACGAAAAACTCAGGGATATTCGTATCAACACTACGATGCAGAATGATCTTTCATCTGTGCTACGCATGATAGCCGTTGCCTGTAAAGAATCAGGAGTTTACATCCGATCCATCATACCCGGTAGGTCCGAACCGGTATCGACGTATCACCGTATTCCCATAAAATTGGATATCCATTGTCGATATCACCCTCTGGGTCAATTTATCAATTTTTTGGAAAGATCGGATCATGTTATCGAAATAAGAAAGCTCATTATAGATTCGGATGGAATTTTTTCATCAGCGCTTGAATCGGAGATCGAGCTCTACGTTTATTTCTTTGAGCGTTCGGATTGAGTATGACGACCCAGATTAAAAATTCAACAAAAAAACCAATCGTCATAATACTCAGTGTTGTCGCTGTTGTTCTCTGGATTTATAATGGTTATCAATTGTTGCACGGGTTTTTGCATCATGATAATTATGAGCAAGAGAACGATAGCCGGGACATCATAGATAATGAGATAGACTATGACACTCTCGCTCAGCAAGAGATTTTCATATACCGTAGCAAATTCAGAGATCCCTTTCAGAGCAGTCTGGGAAGAAATAAACAACACAAAATCCCCGAAATAAAGCGGGAAGATAAAATAGAGCTTAAAGAGGTACCACCTCCGGGGATACTCTTAAAAGGTATCCTCCACGATAAGTCTGGAGCATTGGCAATCATTGAATCGCCTGCGGGGGAAACGATTTTTTTGAGAGAGTCGGACCGGGTAATGGATATCCTGATAGTTCGTATCGAGCATAAGAAGTTGTTTTGTGATTTTCATGGACGAATGTTAGAGTACACATTAGACTGACCAATCATGATGGAAAAAGTGTTTAGCCCATTACATCAGCGGGAAGGATCTGCGTTGATAACAGTTCTCCTAGTCGTCACAGTCTTTACGATACTGATCGGCGCTTTCTCGACCGCCTTTATTTTGAGATTGCGATTCATCAGAAACAGTATCAACCAGATGCAGGCGCAATATAGCGCTGAAGCCGGTATTTATAAGACACTGTGGCTGCTATCTCAAAAAGGTGGTTCTCACGGGCAATCCGATCAGAAGAACCAGTTTATATCTTTATTCGAAGACCAGTCGGGTACAGTAACAATTGGCCGGTGGGGCGGATATTATGACATACAAAGCAGTGCGCTGTTCAAAAATCGCCAACACTCCGCACACGTCATTGCCGGAGAGAGAGTGCCTCCGGAACTTGATTATGCGATCGTGCTTGGATCCGATATGCATCCATTGGTAATTACAGACAGAACTGTAATCAATGGCAACATCGCGGTCGGTATGAAGGGGGTTAAAAATAGATCCGGGTTCAATCACAGCAGAGCCGTTCCTGGGAACATTGAAAGAAGGAAGGAATTGCGGCTGCCCTATTTCAATCCGGTTCAATTTCAAAATGCAATACAATATTTCGAACTTTTGATCAAAACTACAAATGGTTCTCAAATTCATGGAGATCTGGCAATCGATGCATCCATGCAGTTTTCCGATGAAGCTATCCATGTCAGCGGGAATATCATTGTCGAATGCACTGATGAAAAAGCCATGATTGATCTTAGAGAAGGAATCATGCTTATTGCGGGTGGTGATGTCCACATATCCTCGGCGGCTCGACTCGGGCACAGGCTTCAGATCGCATGTGCAGGACAATTGAAGATAGGCGCCAATGTATCATTTGACGATAACATCCTCTACGCTGGCCGTGGGATACACCTGTCGGCGTCATGTACCGGAAATGTGCAATTGATCTCCAACGGGTTGATAATTGTCGACGGAAACTCGACCCTCTCCTATCCCTCAACAGTCTACTCCGCTAGAAACGTCCTTTCCAGGAAATCGCCGGGTGGTATCCACATCAGGACAGGAAGCACGGTCCATGGCGCAGTCATCCATTGGTACAAAGCCAGCACATCAAGAACATTGAGTGACAATAAAATCTCCGTTGTCATTGAGGCAGGTGCCAGGGTTAGCGGTCTGGTTTACAATATTGGCGATACCATGATGGAGGGTGAGGTAAGTAGCCTGATAGCCACAAGGCAATTTAAAAATGTCGCAGGATCGACCGTCTACCTCAACAGGCTGGATGATGTTATCATAAACAGATCAATTATGGATAACAGAGCGATATTGCCGTTATCATTCCATCCCGATGCAAGGTATGGGATTTTAAACTGGGTGTACGAGTGATGGCAAAATTATTTACAGACGAAAAGGGGCACTCACTCATCGAGACCCTCATCGCATTGGCGATACTGATAGCGGTGCTGGTGCCTCTCAGCCAACTCTTCGTCCGCTTGATACTCAATGAAACGTCACGCGATCTGATGATTGCCTCACAAATAGCGCGTGGAGAGATGGAACGAACAATTGCACGACAAGAATACTCGCACGCAAACACAACAATATCAGTGAACAATAAATCATGGAAATGTGTGAGGGACATAGAAAATAATAAGGGGCTTGTTAAAATATCGATCTCTGTATTCAAAGGTGATGAACCGGACGCTATCGTGCAGCTAAAAACATTGAGGCTAAATCCACATTTTGAAAACTAACCATATTGTAAATTCCATGTATACTGAAATTGAAACAGATTGTGGTGGTTTCACGATCATTGAGTATCTGGTCGTCATTGGTCTCGTCACTCTGATATCGTCAAGCGCGTTTGCTATTTATCATTTTTCATCAGGTTTTCTTCACCGGCAGCATAAGAGAATGCATATTGAAAGCGCATGTTTTCTCGTATTGAATGCGATCGCATCGGATGTGCAATCCGCACGCCAGGTAAGACTGACCAACAGCGATATGTTACTGCTTGTTGACTCGAAGGGCCGCACATATTCATATACCTTAGAAGACAGCACGCTGCTGAGAAACGGGAAAAAGATTCATCCTTCTGATATTCGGATCGCATCGCTTCGATTCTTGACTGATGACAATGCCCATAAGGATAGCACCGATAAATTCACCACAAACGACACGGAGACAGATTTTATTGAAATAATGATCACGACAAGGCTGGATGAAAAACAATTTACTCTAACGACCGGCGTCAAGCCGCGTATAAATCGATTTTCACGAAATTGATTTTATACGATCTCAATGGAATGCCTATGATTCAGAGTCGGGAAACAAACTCTACGCTGAACAGAATTTTGAAAGAACGTGAAAGGAAGTTTACCTCAGAGAGAAACAGCAAACGAAAAATATCGCAAAGGCATCATCTGAAACATAGCGATCTTGTTATCTTTACCAGACAACTGGCGACAATGGTCGAAGCACGTCTGCCGCTCGCCTCATCCCTGGAGATGCTGGCACAGTACAGTAAAGGAGAAAAAGTGACAACATTGATTCACGACCTCGCGGGTAGAGTGAACGAGGGAAACAGCCTGGCGATCAGCCTTTCGAAGTACCCAAAGATCTTTAATAGTCTATACATCAACATGGTGGAAGTCGGAGAGACTGCGGGAATTCTGGACGTGACACTCGATCGTCTTGCCAATCACCTCGAGAAGATGATGAGTTTAAAACGAAAGATCATCTCTGCCCTGTCCTATCCGGCTATTATTCTGGTAGTGGCCATTGGGGCGATATCTTTTCTGCTCACCGCAATCGTTCCCACATTTGCCGAACTATTTCATGATTTCGGCGCGGAACTTCCCGGGCCTACGAAACTGATCATACGTACAGCGGATGTCTTGAAGCAACATGGATTC
>JAZBPW010000137.1:0-18218 GCA_036351795.1 Candidatus Zhuqueibacterota bacterium
ATACCATGGCCGTTCCCGAGAAGATGGCACCTGAGACAAAATATGGCGCGAAGATAGTCGTATGCCAGCCCGGCGTGACGCTCATAGCAAAATCCCACGACACAACGGAATGAACCGAAATGACAAGCGGTGTCGCAAATGCCGCCAGAAAGATGTACAGCCTGTTGTAGTGAAGCCATTGCCCAAGTGAACCTGTCCAGCCAAAGGATAATATGCTGTATATCCTTTTTTTCACTCCCGTCATGTGGCGTTTGACAATGGCGAGGTCCGGCACGAGCCCGACATAGAAGAAGACCAGACTGACGATAAAGTAGGTGCTGACCGCGAGCACGTCCCACACCAGAGGGGATTTGAAATTGACCCATAACAGCCGCTGATTGGGATACGGCAGAAGCCAGTAGAACTTCCAGGCTCTTCCCAGATGAATGATCGGGAAGAGACCTGCCACAGTAATGGCGATGATCGTCATGGCCTCGGCCGTCCTGTTGAACGCATTCCGGAATTTCGCCCGGAAGAGGAAAAGCACAGCGGAGATCAATGTTCCCGAATGCGCGATTCCCACCCAGAACACGAAGTTCGTCAGATAAATACCCCATCCAACGGGATTGTTGATCCCGGTGACGTAAAGGCCTTCTTTAATCTGATACGCCCAGCATACCGCCCAGATCAAAGTCAGAAAAGAGGAGAATCCCAACGCGATCCAATAGGTGCTGTTCGGTTTTTTCATCGCAGCCAGGACATCCTGTTCCAACTGTACACTGTAGTCTTTTGCATTCATATTGTGATAACCGTTTTCAGTTATTAATGACAATGTGATTATACTGATCTACACTATTTGATCGACTCATGCATGATCCGAGTGATCGTCTCTTTTCCGTTGCAGATAGTAGACCGATGGTTCGGTTCCAAGATGCTCGGACACCCGAAACACGCGATCCGAATGCGCCCATTTGTAGACCTCAGATTCTTTATCCATGATATTTCCGAACACAATGGCATTTGTCGGACAGGCCTGTGCGCATGCCGGTACGACTTCACCATCTCTCACCAGCCTGTTCTCGTCTTTGGCCTTGTCTTTGGCGAATCTGATCCGCTGAATACAAAATGTGCACTTCTCCATGACGCCCTTGGGACGCGCCCACATCTCCGGATTCAATCCACGGTTTTGCGGATCGGTCCATTCATGCGTCTTCCAGTTGAACCGGCGGACCTTGTAAGGACAGTTGTTGGAGCAATATCTGGTGCCGATACAGCGGTTGTATACCTGTACGTTCAATCCCTCCGGATTGTGATATGGCGCGTAGGCCGGACAGACTGCCTCGCACGGAGCATAATCGCAGTGCTGGCACATCATCGGCAGGAAGTGTGCCGTGCCGTCCTCTTCATAGTAGGGCTCTATTCTGATCCAGGACATTTCGCGCCCCTTCAGATGCTCCTCTTTTCCAACAACGCCGATATTGTTTTCGATGTAGCACGCTGCCACACATGCGGAACACCCGACACACAGATCGAGATCGATGGCCATTGCCCAGCGATAGTTTTCATGCGCATGCTCCGGATAGAGGCTTTTACGTCCCTCCACATGATGATGCGCGTCGTGATGCGCCGGATTGGGGATAACCCCGCGCCCCTCTTGCGACAATGAACCGGCCATGATGGCGAGATCGACGTTCGACCCGGTTTTCTGCATCGTCAACCGGCTCAGATAATTGATGCTGTCACCGGTCTTGTCGCTGATGGAGAGGGCAAAGGTATCCAGCATGTGACGCTGAACCATCACGACATGATCAGACAGAAAAGGCTGAATCTTCACAGGTAGTTCCATGATCCTTTTATCGCCGACAGCAATAGAGATCACATTGCCCTCTTTAATCCCTCTCTCTTTCGCAGCACCCTCTGATATCGAGACCCAATCGTCATGCGTGATGGTCGTCAGGGGATCCGGTATCTCGTTCAGCAATTCCAGTTGACGGCTTCTGCCGTCAAATGACTTCAGCGATGGTGTGGCAATCAGCACCATTCCTTCGGGAAGTTGTGGTAGCGTGATATCGCGCAAAAAACGTCTCACCGAACGCAGATTCAAATTGAGCTTCCCGACCGGGGTGCTGGTCTCCACATATCCCTGGTCGAGCAATGCTTCCACCTTGTCATTGCTCAGCGTCCTCTTGAGCCGCGCGAACAGATATTCCTGAAAATTCGGAGCAAGCGCTCTTCCCGATCTCTTTTCCAGAATTTTCAGCAGGATATCGCCTTCACACAGCGTATTGTGAAGTGGCTCCAGAACCGGCTGTACTATGGTGCGCATACCCTTGCGTGTTTCCGCATCGCCCCATGATTCCAGACTGTGCGAAAGGGGCAGGATGATGTCATAATCGTCGCTTAAGACAGGCATAAAGTCGGACAGACCGACCACGAGATCCGCAGCACTCAGATTTTCCTTCAGATAAAATGAAATTGGGTGCTTGTCCACTGGATCGACTTTCGACATGAACAACACACCCATGTCCTGATTCTGAAGCTGCCAGGCCAATGCTTTCAGATCCCTGAATGTCCCGACGCTATCATAATTGAGTGAATGGTTGAAATCAATCCCTCTCTCCATCATACCGCTGGTCCACTGTATCAATCCGCTCAGCACAGCGACTTCGAGTCCATGTTCCGAGCTCGTCGCGATTTCTCCGATCAGCAGAAGCGGTCTGGATGCGTTCTGGAATGCGGTCGTGATATCCTTCAGCTGCTCTTCAGTCAGCCCTGTGCTTTGCACGACCCTGTCCAATCCGGGATCTGGCAGCTGCGTAAGTCGGTTCCCGGCCAGCTGACGCGCCAGATAGAGCAGCAGGTAGAGTTCAGATTCCGGATTCAGCACCATCCGCTGATCCGCCTGCAGTCCCGTGAGCGACACATGCGGTTCAACATGGGTCCATTTCATTCCTTTTTTTCTGGCTTTCGCATATTGTATCATGTGGGAGACGGGATTGCCATGTGTCTCGAATATATCCGCGCCGATCGTGAGCAAAAAGTCCGCCTCATCAATGCTGTACGAAGGGACTTCATAACGATCGAACAAGACTTTGTGTGCCTCTCTGAGTGTCGCGTATGAGAATATCTCGAATTCTTTCAATCGCTGAATATTCAACCTGTTACAAAACGTATCGATGAGTGATGACAATGTCCCCGTCGTCCGGCTCGAGATGTAGGCGTGTTTTTTATCCGAATTCTTCAGTGCTTCAAGAATCCTGGTGAATGCGTCATCCCATGTGCATTCCACCATTTCACCATTCTCATCCTTCATAAGGGGTGACTTCAGTCGTTCGGGATCATACAGACGCGTCAACGAGGACTGCCCGCGTATGCAGAGTTTTCCGTCATTGACTGGATGGTTTTTGATCCCGTCCAGCTTCACTGGATAACGTTCCAGTTGCTGATCGATTGTCTTTTCCACGACTTTCGCCGACACACCGCAATTGGCAGGACATTCGGTGCAGGTGGTATTGAAGTAGATCGCTTGTCCCGGTATGATTTCAATTTCCGGCGGTATGACGTGGGGGATCAGCTTTTCCGCGCCCTTCTTCGCGCCGCATGAATTCATCAGACTCGCTCCGGAAGCCAGTCCCAAAATTTTTATAAAATCCCTTCTCTGCATTGATTCCTCCAACTAACCTCTATTATTTATGACAAGTCCAGCAATCGACAGGTGCATTGTTCTCTCTGTGGCACGTCACACACCATCCCATTCTGAGCGATCTGACCTGACGGACTTTCTCAACAACCTTCATATCTCCATGACACTCGGAGCAGTCAATTCCTTTCTTAATGTGTCTCTTGTGCGTAAATAACACATGTTGAGGCAGATAGTATACGCCTGCCCAGGGAACCGGCTCTTTCCTGTTCCAGTACCCGGTCAGCTTGATTATTTCGGGGCTATCCGTTGCAACGGCTTCGTGGCAATCCATACATACGGAAACCGCCGGTATACCGGGTTGCAGTCCCACCTCAGCATATTGATGGCAATGATCGCATTCCAGTCCGACATAGGTCAAATGCTTCTTGTGACTGAACGCGATCGGTTGATCCGGTGCGTCGCGGTAAGAGCTCCACAGACCTCCCAGCAGAACGATTATCAAAATGAATATCAAAAAATAGCCAGTGATGAGTAACTTTTTCATTTATACTCCTCTTGATAAGTTTTGATGAGATATCCGGCGACTGCCTCGGCTTCTGCAATCTTGAGCCCGAGATTCGCCATAGGCGGATATTCCGGATTCACTTTCTGAGGATTTCTGATGAACGAAACAAGACTCTCGATATCATCTTCATATTTATCCAGTACAGTGGCATATGGCGGACCGACAATCTTCTTGTCGAAACGGTGACAGGAGGCACAGATGCTCTTGAAGACGTCCTCTCCCTTTGCGAAATCCATGAGTCCGCCCCCCTCCTCCATCTCTCTTTCCGGCAGAAGTTCTGCGAGCATTGTTTCGGACTTGGTGAGCAGTGACGCGGTGTGTTCTTTGAGCGCATTTTCCATTGCCACATGATTGCTGACGATAAGCACGGCAAATGCGATCAGCATCAATATGAATGTGCGCGTCGCAGCCTTGACATTCGAGTCTTCAAGCATTTTGGAAAAATAGTAGACAATCACGCCCATAATGACGATGAACAGTATCGCCAACCCGAGGAATTCCATGGAATAGCTGATATCGGTGAGCGTGATCAGGTGCCAGATGAAAAAGACCGGTGTTGTAACCGCGAAGAGAAGACCGATGATCGTGCTGAAATTTCTCACGTAATCCCGATACGTCTTGCTTTCGCCCTTCAACTTCTCAGTCCACTTGAAAAAGAAAAACAGTATTCCGGAAGCGGCTGTGGTGAGGCTGAGGGTCAGATATGTATTCGTGCCCGCAATGGCATTCCAGCCGAGCAGCAGATGCGCCGGATTCCGGATAAAACCCCACTTCTCCGGATCATGAAATCGAACGATGCTTGCGATGAGCAGAATATATCCTGCCAGCAGGATCAATACACCGAGGAAGCCGGTCAAAGTAACGAGAAGGCCTGTTCTCGTACTGAGCGACCTGTAGACGTATATCAGAATAATGCCAGCGACAATCGGCAGAAAAGAGATCATCATATAGCTCAGCGTCGTAGCATTGGCTTCGAATAACAACTGCGAATAGAGTAATGCAATCACCAGAAGCGGAAGTATTCCCAGAAGCAATGCGACACCGACATTGGAAGCGAAGGTATTGATCAAATCTCTCGAAAACCTCATGTAATCGCTGTCACTTCGATCTTTACCCAGCACCCTGAAAATGACCGAGAACAGGGAACTTCCGAACAGCATGGCAATGTAGGGCAGGTGAAGGACAAGCATCAGGCCCAAAAGAATCTTCACCAGAAAGAGATGCTCCGGAGATAACAGCATTGTAAATTGATCGAAAAGTTGCATTGCAGATCTTCCTTATATGAAATGAATCAGCTTGTCGACAGAGAGAAAAATCAAAACAAAGAGCACGATGATATTTGTCTCAACAAAGATCGTTCTGTAGATCTTCCCCGATCCCCGGGAGAGCAATACCCGGAATGATTTCCAGATCAGCAGAAGCGCAGCTGCCAGAAGACAGATCTTAAAGAGCAGATAGTTGATCGGTGTAAAATTGAGAATCATCAGGCAGCTCACTGCCGCGGTCATCATCCAGATGAAGGTGAGTCTTTTTATCTGGTCATGTGAAAATGTATCTGTAATCACCGGCAGCCCTGCCCGCCGGTAATCATGCTCTGAATCGAGAAAAAGCAGCCAGAAATGCGGTATCTGCCAGATAAAAAGGAAAAAAGCGATCAGCATGATCTGTGGATCCGCCCAATTGCCCCCACCGGCCACCCAGCCAACCATCGGAGGAATGGCTCCAATCACCGCGCCCGGGATCACAGCGAATGCCGTGCGCCTTTTCATCGGCGTATATACGGCATTGTACATCAGCATGGCGGACAGCCCGATCATCATCGTTAGCACACCCGAACCGATATAAAGTATTGAGACTCCGATAATTGATAAAGAAAATATGATCCCAATAACAGCCTCTGTTCCAATACGCTGCGAGGGCAGCGGCCGATGCATTGTCCTTTGCATGTGGCCATCCACATCACTGTCCTGGAGTTGATTCATGGCGGCAGAAGCCCCTGCGAGACATAAAATTCCGAAAAAAGGAACAGCGATTTCCCAATCCATCGTCTCCTTCGCCAGAATATATCCCGCCGCGCAGCTGATCGAAACGAGTGCAATAATCCTGATCTTTACCAGCTCAACGAGAAGATGAATGTGCTCTCTGATCCATACTGCCATTAAAGACCCTTTATGTATGCAATCATTGCCTTCATATCGTCTTCTGAGAGCGGCTCATCCGGCACCGGCATCATGTTATCATATCCTTTCACGATATCGGCACCCGGTTCCACAATGGATTTCTTGAAATATTCATCATCGATGGTGATTCTTCTTTCCACACCATTGCTGATGACGATCTGTTTTCTTCCGAACAATCCCTTGAACGATGTCGCGACCATCGGCGTACCATCGAGCGTATGGCATGCGATACATCCCTCGTTGGTCAGTAGTGCCAAGCCCTCCGGTATGTTATCTGCAGGCGCTTCAGCGCTGTCCTCATCCGATTGTGCCTGCCCTGTTGCTGTGGTGTCCGCGGGTGTGCCATACCAGCTATCGTACTCCTCCTGAGGGATCACGACGACCTTGGTTTTCATGTACGCGTGTTCCTGTCCGCAGAATTCCGTGCAGAGCACATCATAGGAGCCAAGATCCGTCGGATTGAACCATAAAAAGCCGTTTTCCAGTCCCGGCACCACATCATGCTTCACTCTGAACGCCGGAATGAAAAAGCTGTGCAGCACATCCTGGGATCTGAGATTCAGCTTGATCGCTTTGTTCTGCGGCACGTAGAGCGTGTCCGTCTTCATGCCGTTCTCGTATTCAAACTCCCATGCCCACATACGTCCCACGACATCGATCTCCATCGCATCCTCGGGGACCTCGCGCATGATCTTGTAGCCGATCCAACCATAGTAGAACATGCCGAGAACGAGAAGTGTGGGAATGACAGTCCACACGATCTCAAGTACAAGATTTCCTTCGATATCCTTTGGTTTGGTGTTCTTTTTCCGATGATATTTAATCACAAAATAGATCATCAGAAAGGTGATCAGGGCGAGAAGCGCCACAGATATCGCCAATATCACGATAAATACATTATTGACAGTTTGCGGCATACTTGAAGCATCTATGATCATAATTCCACCTATCTGTATGATACATCAAAAAAGGTAAGTGAGATAAATATGACGAGTGCGAACAGCACGATCAGTATCATCACGGTAAACAGTTGGCTCTCATATCTGATGTGCATGAAAATAAACAGCACCAGCAGCGACTTGATCCCCGCAATGAGGATCGCCATCCACACACTGAAATTCCCGAGATCCGTACCGGCCACTGCCACGGTCAATCCCGTGAGCACCAGTAGACCCAGCCAGACGAGGACATACGTACCATAACTGACAATATGCTGTTCCGGTTCTTGATGAGCCATGTTTTTCTCCAGATTTTTCGAACGTTCCTAAGTAATCAGGTAAAATAACGGAAACAGAAAGATCCAGATGATATCGACGAGATGCCAGTACAATCCGGAGTTCTCCAGCTTTATGATGTTCGATCTGTCAAATGTCTTTTCCGTGTTATAGTGCCTGACGGATATCTCGACGCGCCGGACAGTATCATCGATCAACGCGATGTCCTGAGGATTCGTACTTGCGTTCTTACCGAGCATGATCCGTGATCCTTCCATCTCCCTGGCGCGTTTCGGTTCTATCACATAAACAGAGCCAGGTTCTTTGTTGATGATGTAAAGCATCACGGTGAGTAGAACGATGCCGACAATGACATGCACTCCATGCAGCCCGGTCATGCTGTAATATAATCCAAAGAACAGGTTTTCGCCGTAATTGAAACTGCTCTCCATCAATTTCGAGCCCGGATAGATACCGTGATCAATTTTTGCGCCCCATTCAAAATATTTATTCACCAGAAAAAGAACCGCCAGCAGTATTGTGCTCACCAGAAAAATATTGGCCAGCTTCCGGTTGTACCGCTGCAGCGCGCCAATGGAGAGCGCCATGGTGAGGCTGCTGGTGAGAAGGATGATGGTGTTGACAGCGCCCATCACTTTGTTCAATTCGAATGCGGCAATATGAAAATCCTGCGCATACTTGTAGCGGTACACGGAATATAGAATGAACACACCTCCAAATAGCAGCAGCTCGGTGAATAGAAAAAGCCACATACCGATCTTGGCTCCGGTGTGATCACTGTGCTTTTCAACTGCAAATTCAGTTGTCACTGTCATCGTACGACCACTCCTTTAAAATCATACGGATCTTTTGTCACTTCCGGTATTTCATGAAAATTTTCCATAGGAGGCGGCGAAGCGATCTGCCATTCCAGCGTTGCGGCAGCCCATGGATTGGCCCCCGCTTTTGCCCCCTTCCTCAACGATCGCAGCAGATTGATCAGCAAGACCAAGATCCCGGCGATCACGATCCAGGAACCAATGGTGGAAACCAGATGACCTGTATGAAACTGAGGCAAGTAATCATAGTATCGTCTCGGCATGCCCATCCAGCCGATGACAAACAAAGGAAAGTAGAGTGTATTGAAGCCGACAAAGAGCAGCGCCCAGCCCGTCTTTGCTGCCTTTTCGTTATACATTCTGCCGAACATCTTCGGGAACCAATAGTGCAGTGCTCCGAAGAACGCGAAGCCGGTGCCGCCGAACATCACGTAGTGAAAATGTGCCACGATAAAAGATGTGTCATGAATATGCACATTGATCGCCAGCGCTCCCTGCATCAGTCCGGTAAGTCCGCCAATGGCAAACAGAAAGATGAAGGATAAAGAGAACAACATCGGCGTTGTCAGCTCGATGGACCCCTTATAGAGCGTGGCAACCCAGTTGAACACTTTGATTGCACTGGGGATCGCCACGAGAAAGGTCAGTAAAGAGAAGATCACATCCGCGGTATAGCTCTGTCCGCTTACGAACATGTGATGTCCCCATACCAGTGAGCCGACCGACGCGATGGCAAGACTGGAATAGGCGATGAACTTGTATCCAAAGATCGTCTTCCTCGCGAATACGGGAATGATCTCTGAGATGACCCCCATGCCCGGCAGGATCATGATGTATACGGCGGGATGGGAGTAGATCCAGAACAGATGCTGGTAAAGGATCGGATCCCCGCCTTTGGACGGATCGAACACGCCGATGCCGAATGTACGTTCGAAGATGAGCAGAAGCAGCGTGATACCCACTACGGGAGTGGCAATGATCTGGATCCAGGCTGTCGCGTAAAGCGACCACTGGAACAAGGGCATCTTGAACCATCCCATACCGGGCGCCCGCATGCGGTGTATCGTCGTAATGAAATTGACACCCGTGAGAATGGAAGAAAAACCGAGCACAAACGCCGCGAACACAGTGAGCGACACATTGGTACCGGTTCTGATACTGTAGGGCGCGTAGAAAGTCCACCCTGTATCGGCCGGCGCCGCACCGCTGAACAGGGAGTAGAGTGCAAGAGCCGCACCGCTCATGTACAGCCACCACGACATCAGATTCAGCCTGGGAAAGGCAACATCCCTGGCGCCGATCTGTATCGGCAGGAAGAAATTACCGAACGCAGCCGGAATGCCCGGAATGATGAAAAGGAAGATCATGATCACACCATGCAACGTAAACAGCGAGTTGTATGTATTCGGCTCGACAATCGTTTTACCGGGTGCGATCAATTCAAGACGCATCAGAAAGGCGAAGGTGACTCCGACCAGGAACAACGTCAAAATGGAAAACAGATAGAGCAGCCCGATCCGTTTATGATCCGTGGTCAGTATCCAGGAGAGAATACCGGTATGCTTCCCTTTCTCTTCGAAAAAACTCACACTTTGTTCATTAGCCATATTTATTGCCTCATTGATCTTTTACGCGCTTTTCCTTTAATGAGTAAAAACACCACAAACAGAGCCAGCAGGAACAGAATAATCGTACCCGTCACTTTCGTGATATCCATGGCATACGTCCTTCCCTGCGGGTCATAACTGAAACAGTAGAGAAGCACCTTGTTGATTGTCTGGCCGATACGTCCCTCAGCCGCTTCGATGACTGCCATTTTCACGTCGAATGGCAGATAGCTCAATCCCATGATATAGCGCACGATCTTACCCTCGGGAGAAGTAATGATCAGAGCGGACGGGTGAATGAAATCCTGCTTTTCTTTCTTGAAACGGTAACCAACGGATTCAGTCATTCTTTCGATGTTATTGATATCACCCGTCAGATAAATCCACGCACTGTCGGGTATCTCCCGTTCAACGGAATTGAGGTAGTTCTTTTTCTTGTCCCTGGCGATCTCTGGAGTGTCCGTGGGATCGAAACTGATGGTCAGCAGAGTAAAATCCTCACCCGGTATCATATCAATTTTCTCCATCAGCAGCGTGAGCTCGGACAGCATTCTGGGACAGATAGTCGGACAGCGGAAATAGACAAAGGTGAATATTGTCGGTTTGTTGACAAGATCCTGTATTGCCACACTGTCACCGTTCTCATTATAGAAAAAGACATCTAGCGGGATGTAGTCACCCAGCTTTTCGATGACTCCGACTTCGATATCCTCGTCTGCGGCAAATGCAGAAGCGGACATTGTGAATAAAATAATAAAGCAGAGGAATACTTTTAGTCTCATCGTGAGCCTCATGGTTTGACAGCCTTATAACCGGTTTGATTTATGGCGGCGACGACATCGTCCAGTGTCATCACGGTACTGTCGTATTTCGCGAAGACGACAGCCTGCTCATGATCCGCCTTGATCTCGACAACACCTTCCTGCCGCTTCACCTCTGTCTCGATGTGATGTTCGCAGCTGCCACACGTCATTCCCTGGACAGGGATCGTGACTTCGGCAATAGCTGGCATCGAACTATTTTCGGTTTCAGTATTTTCTGTACATGAGGCAATGAAAAGAGAGGAAACAGAGAAGATGGACAACAGGAGCAGCATAAAAAAAGTTTTAATTTTCATTGTTCCGCCTGTTTTTTGGTAAACAGCTATTCTGTTTAGAGGATCATTTTACTAATTTTTTGTAAAAAAGTCAAGGAGAATTCTCGGATGGATATACGCGCGGGCGCTGGCTCATGATAAATCCGAATGTGGCTGATGGACGAATACGGATACCGGCTGCCGTTAATCCGCATTCTCCTCGAATTTTCGCATGATGAGTTCTCTGGCTGTCTTCGGATTGGCCTTTCCACGGGACTCCTTCATCACCTGACCCAGAAGGAATTCGATCAGTTTTGTCTCACCCCCTCTGATCCGCGTAATGACATCCGGATTCCCGGACATGATCGTGTCGACAATGCCTTCCATCACGGATGCATCCTGGATCGGTTTCAGTCCTTTCCTCTCGATGATCGCCTGTGGCGCCTCGCCGCTTTTGAACATTTCGGCGAGAGCATCTCTGGCGATCGTCTCCGTGATGACGCCGTCGGATATCAGATTGATCAATGCGGCAAAGTTTTCCGGCGCGATTTTGCAGTCAGCGATGCTGATCGAGGCTTCGTTCATCAGTTCAAAGAGGCCGCGGTTGATCCATCGGACCGCTCTTCGTGCATCCTTGCAGTCAGACGCGCACTTGTCGAAATATTCCACCACCTGTCTGTCTCTGGTCAGCACAAGCGCATCATTGTAAGGGATATCATACTCAGTCGTCAACCGCTTCACGATATCATCCGGCAGCTCGGGAAGCGCCTGCCTGCTCTTTTCGATTGTCTCTTCTTCGATCACGACCTCAACGAGATCCGGCTCCGGGAAATACCTGTAATCCGGCGCGTCCTCCTTGCTGCGCATGGGGATCGTCTCTTTTTTCATCTCATTGTAAAGACGCGTCTCCTGCTCCACCTGTCCTCCGGCATCCAGGATCGCTGACTGCCTCTTGATCTCATGCTGTGCTGCTTCCAGGATGAACCGGAAAGACGACATGTTCTTGATCTCTGTGCGATTGCCGAAAGAATTGCTCCCCCTCGGCCTCAGAGAAACGTTGACATCGCACCGGAGCTGCCCCAGCTCCATCATGCAGTCGCTGACGTCAATATATCTGAGTATCTGGCGCAGTTTGTCCAGATAGGTTTTTGCCTGAACAAGGCTCCGCAGCGGATTGCGCTCATGGTCACCCACAATCTCTAATAACGGGATGCACGCGCGATTATAATCCACCAGAGAGTAATCCGAGCTATCGAATGATTCCGAGGAATGTACAAGCTTACCGGCATCCTCTTCCAGGTGAATTCGCCTGATCCCCACGGCGTACGGATTCCCGTTGTCATCCTGTATCTCCAGAAAACCATTTTCGCAAAAGGGCAGTTCATATTGTGAGATCTGGTATCCCTTGGGAAGATCCGGATAGAAATAGTTTTTTCTGGCGAATCGTGTTCTTTTGTTGATACTGCAATTCAACGTGAGTCCGGTACGAACGCAGAGTTCTACGGCACGACTGTTCAGCACAGGGAGCGCGCCGGGCTGGCCGGTGCATACCGGACAGATATGACGATTGGGCTCATCGCCATAAGAGACCGCACAACCGCAAAACAGTTTGGTCTTCGTCTTCAGCTCGACGTGCGTTTCAAAACAAATGATAGGTTCGTATTTCATAAATGGACATTTGGCTTTTCAGCTGTTCAGGAATTCAGTAAACTATATCGTTGCCGCTAAGAACTCTTTCACTGTATATTCGTTTTTCTTTTTATTATCCCGCATACTTCTCGACTCAACGGGACGCTAATTTTTCATACGCATTTCCGAGCCGGAAAAGCGTGGATTCCTCGAACGGCTTTCCAATGATCTGAAAGGCGACGGGAAGATCCCGCACAGTGCCGCAGTTCACACTCATTCCGGGCAGACCTGCCAGATTCACGGAGACAGTGTAGATATCCTCCAGGTACATTTGCAGCGGATCATCCGACTTTTCGCCGATCCTGAATGGCGTGGATGTGGTCACAGGTGCAATCAGACAGTCCACCTCGTTGAAAACATCATCAAAATCACGCCTGATGAGCGTCCGCAACTTTTGCGCCTTCAGGTAGTATGCATCGTAATAGCCTGCGGAAAGAACATATGTGCCGAGCATGATACGACGCTTGACCTCCATGCCGAATCCATAGCTTCGCGTGTATTCGTACATGTGCATCAGATCATTCTGTTCGCCCGTCTCACGCAATCCATATTTCACCCCGTCGAATCGCGCGAGATTGCTGCTGGCCTCCGCAGTCGCGATGAGATAATACGTGCTGACCGCATATTTGATGTTCGGGATCGATACCTCAACGATTTCAGCGCCTTCTTTTGACAGAAGTTCCACTGCAGTCTGTATGCGCCGGGTTAGTTCGGCATCAAGCCCTTCGACAAAATATTCCTTCGGCATGCCGATCTTCAAGCCACGAATATCCTGTTGCAGCGATTGTGTATAGTCGACAGTTTTCACATCGGCGGAGGTGGTGTCTCTGGGATCGTGTCCCGCGATCGTATTCAGCAGAAGGGCGCAATCTGCCACAGATCTGCCGAAACCGCCGATCTGATCCAGCGACGATGCGTAGGCGATCAAGCCGTACCTGGAGACCCTGCCGTATGTGGGTTTGATGCCGGTCACGCCACAATACGCCGCGGGCATACGAATGGAACCACCGGTATCCGATCCCAGGGAGAGGATGGCCTCTCCGGAGGCCACTGCAGCAGCGGAGCCTCCGCTGGAGCCTCCGGCAACATACTGATCATCATGGGGATTCCGCGTCGGACCGTACGCGCTCTTTTCTGTGGATGAGCCCATGCCGAATTCATCCAGATTGGTCTTGCCGACCAGCACGGCGCCGCTCTGTTTCAGTCTGGTAACGGCGGTGGCGTCGTATGGCGGCATATAGTCTGTCAGTATTTTAGAACCGCAGGTGGTTGCCACGCCTCTGGTGCAGATGTTGTCCTTCACTGCCACCGGAATACCATCGATTGCGGAGAGCGGCGATTGATTCGCGTAACGCGCATCCGCCTCATCCGCAGCCTTCATCGCCGCTTCCCTGCACGTGGAAATATAAGCATTGATCCCGCCATCCCGCTCGTCAATACGGCGAAATACCGATCTGGTAATTTCCGTGGCACTGATCTTTCCGGCATGCAGTAAAGCCGACAATTCAGCTGCTGTATGATCGCACAATTCCATCGTCATCTTTCGAGTATCTTTGGTACCTTGAAATAGTCCTTTTCTCTTTCCGGCGCGTTTTCCAGAATGTCATCTGTACCGGATGATTTATCAACCCTGTCTTCTCTGAGCACATTATTCATCTCCATCACGTGGTGCATCGGCGCTACATCATCTGTGTTCACTTCGGACAAGACATCGACATACTCCAGAATCGCGTTCAGGTCTTTCCTGATTTGCACGCCCTCCTCTTTGGTCAGGCGCAATCTCGATAACCGCGCGATATGCTCCACCTGCTTGTTCGTGACACGCTCTCTCTTCTTTTCACTATGTTTTGAGCGTTCGGCCTGTGCAGACACCCTCTTTTCGACATCGCTGGACCTGCTTTCGATAGAAAGTTCCTGGAGCTGTATGTGACTCACATTGGACGGCGCCTCTGTGAGAGGGCAATAGGCGCTGCGCGTCTTTGGAAAGGCGATGACATCCCGGATGGAAGGCAGGTTGAGTATCATCGCTATGACGCGGTCCAGTCCGAGTGCCAGTCCGCAATGCGGCGGCGCTCCAAATTCAAGCGCTTTTAACAGGAATCCGAATTTAGCATTCACCTCCTGTTCGGTCAAGCCTAGTACTTCAAAGATCTTCTGCTGCACATCCATTCGATGGATACGGATACTCCCTCCCCCCAGCTCCTCACCGTTCATGACGATATCATACGCCCGTGATTTGAGCGACAATAATTGGGGGATATTGTCCGGATCGAAGTCCATACTTGCCGGCATCGTAAAGGGATGGTGCATTGGACTCAACCGGTTTCCCTCAGACTCAAACATGGGAAAATCAGTGACCCAGAGCGGACGGTAGGCATCAGCCGGAATCATCCGCAGTCTCCCTGCGATATGAATACGCAGCTTGCCGAGCACCTTGTTCACCAGATCCAGCGAGGAATCCGCGACCAGAATGATGACATCACCATTCTGCGCGCCGAACTGCTTCATGAGCCGGGCACGCTCCTCTTCACTGAAAAACTGGACGATACTCGATTCCAGACGGTCGCCTGCGACCTTCATCCAAGACATGCCACGCGCGCCGAAAGAGGGTGCGATTTTGGTCGAATATTCGTTCTGAAGCACATTCTTGCTGAGCGCCGCTCCGGCACCTTTGACGCAAAATCCCTTCACACGCCCCTTGTTCTTTATGATCCTGCTGAAGACCGAATATCCGGTGTTTTCGAGCAGGTCGGTCACATCCTCAAATTCCATTCCGAAACGCATATCCGGACGGTCACTGCCGAATCTGTTCATTGCCGCTTCATACGTCATTCTGGGAAAAGGCCGTTCCAGTGCTATGCCGCCCACCTGAAACATGCGAACGATCAGCTCCTCCACAGTTTCGTAAATAAACTCCTCATTGACGAACGAGGCCTCCAGATCGAGTTGTGTGAATTCAGGCTGACGGTTCGGCCGCAGATCCTCATCCCGGAAGCATTTCACAATCTGGAAATAGCGGTCCATGCCGCCGATCATCAGTATCTGTTTGAATAATTGTGGAGATTGAGGCAGAGCGTAAAAACTGCCGGGATGCGTTCTGCTGGGAACCAGATAATCCCGCGCTCCCTCCGGCGTGCTCTTGGTGAGCACCGGGGTCTCGACTTCGATGAAATTCTGCTGATCCAGGTATTCTCGGACGCACTGATAGATTTTATGACGCCGAACGAAATGTTCGCGCATGGACGGTCGACGCATGTCGAGATAGCGATACTGTAACCGCAGTTCTTCGTCAACATGATCGGGATTACTCTGTAAGTCCTCACCGAAAACCATAGCCTTTTCGGAGATGAGGAAAGGTAGACGGCGCGACTCTGCGAGCACAGTCATTCGACGTACATCGATTTCCACAGAACCGGTATCCAGATTTGGATTGCGCGCCCCTTCAGGGCGCAGTCGAACCTTTCCGTCTAACTCAACGACATACTCTTCCTTCAAATGAATCGCGTCCGGATAAGCGCTGTCCTTCCTGTCCAGATCGAAAACCACCTGGACGATCCCGCTGTTGTCGCGCAAATGCACAAAGAGCACATGCCCGTGGTCCCGGATGGCATCCACCCATCCCATGAGCAGGACGTCGCGCCCCACATGTGATTCATCGATTGTCCCACAATATGTTCGTTTTTTCCAGTCCATAATATCCACGCGTAAAGTGAAGAATGTAATCAAATTATTGTTAATAGTCAACCCATATTTACACGGAATCTCTTATTCTTAAAATAGTCGATCAATCACTGTCCCCTAAGGTACACAGTCGTACGAGGAAGGACATGGGCTCCATCATCATTCTTCGTAACTTATTTAAAATCAATGGCATTCTAAATGGTATTGATTTTGCATGAAACCAAGTGAACAACGAATCGTTTACTAAAGAAAGAATCCACTCATAATAGGAGGAAAAGGATCATGAAAACAAAACTTATCACACTGACACTGCTTTCGATATTCATGGCGACTTCAGTCGTTCAGGCGCAGAAGCTGGTCAATCGCAAAGAGAAGGAAAAAGACAAACGCGCCATCAGCGCCGATGGCAAGGCTCTGCAGGACGACCGACGTGACCTCGGCAGGCTGACGGAGCTCGTTATGGAATGGGACGCACTGCGCAAGATCAACGACGATTCCCCTGCCATGAAGCGGGTGGAGCAGGAGATCGCCGCCGAACTGCGTAAAGATCTGAAAGAAGCCAAGGTCGAAGTCAAGCAATCGAACAGAGAGGTCAAGGAATCTGAGGCTGAACTCAGGCGATCCAAACGCGAGGTGAAGCGCGAGAGGCGCGACAAGGACGGACATCGCGGCGCTCTGCGGGATGACAGGCGGGACAAACGCGACGATCGCAGGGATCTCAAGGATGATGTTCGAGATGCCGAGATGAAAGAGAATCTCGCTGAGGAGAAGATGGCCGTGGTCGAAGATCTCGTAGTGCTACAGAAAAAAATCGATGCTGCCGGCGACCGCGCGGACAAAGTGCTTCGAAAGGAGCAGAAATCACTGCTTGAAAAATACCTAGAATTGTCACAGCAGGAGCTGGAGCAGGATAAGAAAGAGAAAAAGGAAGATGTCAGGGAATTGCGTGAAGACAGGCGCGAAACCCGTGAAGACAGAAGACGTCACTAGTATTTATCAGTCGCAATGATACAAAGCTCACAAGTTGCGAGTGCGCACCTTGTGAGCTTTTTTTATGTCATGTGTAAATCTGTCTTTTGGATTACCCCGCACCAGCACGGTTCGGTCATTTGCTCCGGTGTTCAATGAATCCAATGATGCCGGGCAGAATGATGACAGTGGTCAGGAAACAGGCTGCAACGCCCACGAACAACGCTGCGCCCAGATGCGCAAAGCCCCGCCAGATAGAGAATACAAGCGAACCGAATGCGAGCATTGTGGTCAATGACGTGAGCAGTATCGCCTTGCCGGTACTGGAAAACACAGTATAGATCCGGCCCTTTCCTTCATGAACCCATCGATGGACGATATGCACACCATCGTCGATGCCGATACCGATGATCATTGGCAGCCCCATCACATTCATCACGGTGAACTGCTGCCGCGTCAGGTACATAAATCCGACCATCCAGAAGACGCCGACTGCCAGAGGGATGAGTGCGATGAGCGCGTATCGGACCTTGCGAAAATCCAGCCACAGTATCAGAAAGACGATGAGTATCGTCAACATCATCGCCAGACGACCGTCACGCCCGATGATTTCGATGAGCGCATGAAAAACGGGAGGCATGCCCGTTGCCATGTCGGTCACAGATTCCAGATCAGCGACAAATCTATCCAGGAACGACGCGTCCTGCCAGACATTGCCGGCAGGAAACACGGTCACAAGAAATTGATCCCGGTTTTTATTGCTGTATCGGTCGAGGA
>JAZBPW010000138.1:0-15891 GCA_036351795.1 Candidatus Zhuqueibacterota bacterium
TGGTCGTATCGAAATTTCGGCATGGGGATTGAAGCCAAAGGCTACGGCAACATGCTGATTCCAAAGGACATCTATAAGAATCTGCTGTTCAAGATCGGGCAGGAGTCATACGATTACTCCATCGACGGCGGCGGCTATGGCTACATGAAATACAAACTCTCTTACGGTCGCGTACTTGTCAAGGACATCCAGCTCTTTGGAGATACATCGATAAGGGCTTTATCCGCCGGTATCTCCGCGGCATATCTCAGCGGTTTCGGATATGCCAATATTGAAAAGGGCACCGCCTCTCTGGACATCGACAATAACGGATTGATACCGAAAGTCGACGTGTTGTCAAAAACTGCCACCGGCGGTTCCGGTTTTGGTCTCGATTTCGGATTGAGCGCCACCACCGAAAACAAACTGCATTTTGGATTGGTCCTGGAAAACATTCTGGGAACGATCAATTGGGATAAGAATACCGAAGAGGCGATTGCCACCGTCGACTTCGGTGATGATCCGCTATTTCTTTTCGGAGACGGACAGTTATCCGACCTCGATATCGATTCGATGTCAACGGACACCACTCTTGCCATAGATGCTTTCTCTGAAACTTTGCCATTGAATTTCAGAATGGGGCTTGCGAAAGAATTCGGAAGGTACATGCTCAATGTCGAGATCGCCAATGAAGATGAAACCTTCGGCTATGCTCTGGGAAGCAGAATCAAAACAGGTTTTGTCAACTGGCACCTCTCCATCGGCAGGGTGAGAAACACCATGAATTACGGTGCGGCATTCGCGCTCAATTTCAGACATTTCTACTTCGACCTGGGCGCGTACGCACGGGAAGGGCTGACGCTCGCCAGCGCAAAAGCCGTGACTTACGGTTCAACGATCCGATTCGGTTTTTAGCAGTATCAAAAAAGGGGCTGTATCGTAAGCCATCACCAAATGACAGACTTATGATACAGCCCCATTTCAATAATCCGGGACCAATCATTCCGATTGAATTGTGCGGCCATTATGCCTGTACACCGCACATCATCCCGCTCTTACCCGTCAGAATTGAAAATCTTCATCGGAAAATTCAACCGCGCTGTATTCACCAAGCTTCTTTTTGAATATCTCGACAATCTCTTCCAGACGTTTCTTTGTCTTTGCCTCAAAGCGCAGCACGAGCACGGGCTGTGTATTGGATGCGCGTACCAATCCCCACCCGTCCCCGAACATCACGCGTGCACCATCGATATCGATGGTTTCATAGTGGCTCTTGAAATATGACACGAGATCTTTCACCACATCAAACTTTTCATCATCGGCGCATGCCACCCGCACTTCAGGGGTTCCAACGAATTGCGGTATCTCGGACATGATTTCAGATACGCTCTTGTCGCTATCGGCTATGATCTGCAGAAACCGACCTGAGACATAGATTGCGTCATCGAAACCGTAAAAATCGTCGGCGAAGAAGATGTGTCCCGACATCTCTCCCGCCAGCGGTGCCTTGAGCTCCTTGAGTTTGGCTTTCAGTATCGCGTGTCCTGTTTTCCACATAAATGGAACGCCGCCGTACTTTTCTATGAATTCGGGCAGCGCCTGTGAGCATTTGACATCGAATATAATAGAGGCGCCCTTGTTCGAGGCCAATACATCTTTGCTGAACAGTGCCAGGAACTGATCCGCATAAATCATATTCCCCTTCTCATCGATCACCCCCATCCGGTCGGAATCGCCGTCATAGCCGATGCCAATGTCGGCTTTCTCCTCAAGCACCTTTCGGGTGAGATCTACGACATATTTCGGTACCGTGGGGTCCGGAAGATGATTCGGAAAACGGCCATCCGGTTCACAGTACAATCTGATCACTTCACAGCCGAGATCCTCCCACAACTCCGGAGCGATTTCGCCGGCCGTCCCATTTCCCGCATCGATGACGATCTTCAGCTTTTTCTTCAGCGAGATCTTGGATTTGATCATGCTGATATACTCCGGCAGGATATCCTGTTCTGACTTTGATCCGCCTCCTGATCTGAATTCTCCCTGTTCGATGATATTTTTCAGCTTTTGTATATCCTCTCCGTATATAGAACCGATCCCCTCGCACATCTTCAATCCATTGAATTCAATCGGATTGTGGCTGCCTGTCACCATGATGCCGCCGTCCAGTTCAAGATGGACTATGCTGAAATATAAAACCGGCGTGGGCACTTGTCCGATATCGACGACATCGGCGCCAGTAGAAATGAGTCCCCGGATCAGGGCGTTTTTAATACGTTCGGAAGTCAAACGGACATCGCGGCCCACTGAAAACTTTTTCAATCCTTTTGCTCCCAGATATGTCCCGTAGGCCTTTCCGATGCGTTCTACAACATCATCCGTCAAATCCTTGTCAGCAATCCCGCGTATATCGTATTCTCGAAAAATATTCGGATTTACCATATCATTCTCCTCCAGTGCTATGAAGTTCTATATTCTATTCGATTTCCTTTTTAAATTCGCTCACCTGATCGAGCGCGCTTTCCACAAGTTCCGTCGCTTTATGACGATCAGTTGCCTCAGCAAAAATCCTGAGCAGCCCCTCAGTCCCGGATTTGCGCATGTGAAGCCATGCGTCTTCCCATATGATTTTCAATCCATCGCGTTCATCCATCTGCTCCTCTGAATAACGTGTTTTATAATGATCCAGCGTTTTTCTGATGACTTCAGCGGAGCAATCGACTTTCTTTTTGATCATCTCGTATTTTGGGATATCATTCGCCAGATCTGAAATAGGACGAACCGCTTCCGACAGATAATCGAGAATAAGCCCGATGCCGATCCCCGAATCCCTCGCAAAGTGTATCTCTGGAAAAATCACACCACCATTCCCCTCACCACCGATGATACACTGATGCTCCTTCATGGCGCTGACGACGTTCGCCTCACCGATTTTTGTTCTAATGACAGGAACATCGTGTTTCTTCGCCACGTAATCAATCGCCATGGATGTGCTTAGATTTGTGACGATCACCCCACTTTGTCCTGTAATAACGTGACTGGCAACCAGCGGCAGAGTCATTTCTTCACCCAGAGCCGCACCCTGCTCAGATACAATGCTGAGCCTGTCCGCATCCGGATCCACTGCGAAACCGATGTCAGCCTTTACCTTCTTCACCGTGTCGCATAACATGCCCAGATTTTCGGGCAAGGGCTCGGCACCGCGCGGGAAGATTCCGCTTTCATCGCAATTTAATTGAACTGTCTCGACGCCCAGTTCCTTGAGCAAAGGCAATATCAATCGTGAGCCGGCGCCGTTACAGGCGTCAATGACGGCTTTGAATTTGTTCTTCCGAATTCGATCGACATTGATCACACTGCAAATGTGCGAGATATGACTGCGCACGATCCTCTCGTTGACAGATGCTTCCATCTTGTAAGTACCGGAGGATTCCATAGCGGGATAAGCGATCTTGTCACTGTCCAGAATATCAACAAGCGATTTAAAGTCATGCTCGTTGAGAAACTCGCCTCTGGCATTGACGAACTTAAGTCCGTTCCACTGTCCCGGATTATGACTCGCCGTGATGATCACACCCCCGTCGGCCTCAAATTCTTCCACAGCCAGCTGACAGGAAGGCGTTGGCAACACACCGGCATCCACGATGTCGCACCCCTGTGAGAGCAATCCGCTGATCACAGCATGCTTCAGCGCCTCTCCGGATGTCCTCGTATCCCGTCCGACGAGAATCTTCCTGTTCTTTCGCGTCATTGCGAAGGCTGCGGCGTATCGGACGCCCGTCTCCGGAAGAAGCGAATCCCCCCAGATTCCTCGAATTCCGGCCACACTTCTGGTTAGTTCACTCATGTGCGTTCTGGTTCCTTTAATCTTATTTCGATGATTTGCGAGCAATCACGACTCTGTCGCGACCGGCCAGATCTGATAATGTCTCTATGTCCTGAAATTGACTCTGCTCTAAAAGTGATTCAACATCCTCCCGCTGATCATACCCGATCTCCAGAGCGAGTACCCCTTTTTCATTCAAAATCCCATTATTCGCTTGCGTCACAATCGCCTTGTAATAGTCCATGCCGTCCTCGCCGCCGAGCAGCGCGCTGAGCGGCTCATGTTTTTTGATCTCTTCCGGCAATTCTTCGTAATCCGCCCGGGAAATATAAGGGGGATTTGAAATCACTGCGTCGAAGGGTGTATCGAAATGCCCGTGAAACGCGCTATCCGTGACATCCGCTTTGACGAAAACGAGCCTGTCTGCCACATCATTCTGAGCGGCATTTGCCGAGGCGACTTCCAGCGCGCCATCATCTATATCGACGCAGACGATCCGTGAGCGAGACAAATGCTTTGCCACGCTGATGGCGATGTTTCCGCTGCCGGTTCCAATATCCATGAAAGCCGGCTGGTCCGCATCTCTGAAAATCTCGATGACTTTTTCTACCAGGACCTCTGTCTCCGGCCGGGGAATAAGGACACTCGGGTTGACTTTGAAACGCAGCGACATGAACTCAGTCTCACCGAGGATGTATTGCAGAGGTTCATTTCCGAGTCTTCGCTTGAGCAATGCTTTAAAATTTGAAATTTCTTCGTTTGTCAGGAGTCTTTCGAAATTCACGTAGAGATCGACACGTTTGAGTTGCAGGGAATGGCATAGTAAGCGCTCGATATCGAGCCGGGAATTCTCAAATCCTTTTTTTTTCAGATAGTCGACCGATGTGTTCAATATATCGATCAACGTCCACTTGTCAGGCATGATCAGGATTTTTCCAGTTTTTCCGTTCTTTCAGCCAGTTGAAGATGCTCGATGAACTCATCCAGATTTCCCGCTATTACTTCGTCGAGCTTATACAGCGTCAAACTGATTCGATGGTCGGTCACTCTGCCCTGCGGAAAATTGAATGTGCGTATCTTTGCGCTGCGATCTCCGGTGCTGACCATGGAACGCCGGGTCGCTGCCTCTTTCTCTCTTTCCTCTTTGAGTTTACGCTCAAAGAGTCTTGCCTGAAGAACTTTCAGAGCTTTCGCGCGGTTTTTGTGCTGAGATTTTTCATCCTGACAGGTCACCACCATGCCGGTGGGGATATGCGTAATCCGAACTGCCGAATCAGTCGTATTCACACTCTGACCGCCGGGACCGGATGATCTGTAGACATCGATCTTGAGATCTTTCTGGTCGATATCAATATCCACATCTTCTGCTTCAGGCAGCACAGCGACGGATGCAGCAGATGTATGAATTCGGCCGCTCGTCTCGGTGGCCGGTACGCGCTGCACGCGATGGACACCTGCCTCAAATTTCAACTTTCCGTAAGCGCCATCACCCTTTACCAGAAAGATGATCTCCTTGAAACCGCCGATCTCCTGTGGATGTGAACTCAGCAACTCCGTTTTCCAGCCCTGCTGTTCTGCGTATTTCATGTACATTTTGTACAGATCACCGGCGAAAAGGCATGCCTCATCTCCGCCGGTACCGGCGCGAATCTCCAAAATTACATTTTTCTCATCCTCGGGATCGCGTGGCACAAGCAGTATCTTGATCTCCTCCTCCAGCTTCTCTTTCTCCGCTTCCAGCTCCTTTATCTCATTTGTCGCGATCTCCAGCATCTCTTTATCGGTCTCTTCCTCGATTATCTTTCCGGCGCCTTCGATCTCGCGCAGCATTTTCAGGTATTTCTCGGAGAGCCTGACAATCTCTTCCACCTGTTTCTGTTCCTTGGAAAGCAGAAGGTATTGGTCCATGTCGTTGAACACATCGGGATCACTCAGTAATTCATTGAGTTCCCTGTATCTCTCTTGTATTTTTTCGAGTTTATCCAGCATTGATCATGTTTCCAGTATGACGTTTGGATCGTCTGTGAAGTCCTTTCCGAGCGACGCTTCCAGCGATACAATGGCGACTTCCACCATGGATTCATCCGGTTCACGCGCCGTAATTCGCTGCAGCCACAGTCCCGGAGCGATGAACAGTTTCACGAAAAAATTATCCTTTTTCTTCGCCGACAGCTTGATTAATTCGTATGAAAAGCCGCCAATCACCGGGACAAATGCCAGGCGTATCAGTCGCTCTGCGATTGAATCCGGTCGTCCCAGAAACATGAACACGACAATACTGACGAGCATTACCATGATGAGGAAACTTGTTCCGCATCTGGGATGAAATGGCTTGTACTCCATGGCGTTCTTAATTGTCAGTTCTTTTTTATCTTCATAGGTGAAAATCGATTTATGCTCAGCTCCATGGTATTGAAAAATCCGCTGTATCTCCTTCCACATTGTGATGGCAAAAAGATAAAGAAGAAAAATGATCAGACGGAAGACACCGTCCACGAGATTGAACATGATACCATTTTTCACACCGAGCAGATCGGTCAGTACTAAAGGAAGATAGAAAAAGAGCAGTAGTCCGACAGCAAAGGAGAAAAGCACCGTCAGTCCAAGCCACAGGCTATTCCCCTTACTCTTCTTCTTTTTTTGTTCATCGTTTGGCGCATCTTCTTTTTTCTCGGCTTCTACGGCAACATCACCCGAAAAGGTCAGCGCCTTGACGCCCAAGACCATCGACTCAATCAACACCACGGCCCCCCTGATGACGGGAAGATTCCAGAATTTGTGTCGCTTGGTATAGGAGACATAGGGATCGTTCTTCAACACGATTTTTCCATCCGGCCGGCGTACGGCCACGGCGACGCGATCGGGCGACCTCATCATCACCCCTTCGATCACTGCCTGACCACCGACATTCAGCTTTTCTTCACTCATAAGATCCTCTTATATACAAAAAACGGAATACGCGTTCTCGAAAAGACGTTCGTATCCCGTTAAAATGACAATGAATGATATCTATGAATCTTTTTTTACATCAGCGGTCTTTTTGTCCGCCATGCCATACTTTTTCCTGAATTTCTCCACACGACCAGCGGAGTCAATCAACTTCTGCTTGCCGGTGAAAAATGGATGACAATTGGAACAGATATCAAGCTTCAAATCACCAACAGTTGACCGCACCTGAAAAGTATTTCCGCATGCGCACGTCACTGTTCCAACTTTATATTCAGGATGAATTTTTTCCTTCACTTTAAGATACCTCCTGGTTATAGATCAATCTATAATATAATAAAAAATATCGTTTAAAGCAAGATAAAAAATGATCAGGAATTCATCATTTCCAGAAATTTACGGTTCGACTTGGTCGCCCGCATCTTGCCGAGCAGGAATTCGATCGCTTCAACAGGATCGAGATCACTCAACAATTTTCTCAATATCCAGATTCTGTTGAGCACTGCTTTTTCGAGCAGCAACTCCTCTTTTCTCGTGCTCGACCGGTTAATATCGATGGCCGGGAACAGGCGGCGATCCGAAAGATCGCGATTGAGCACCAATTCCATATTTCCAGTACCCTTGAACTCCTCGAAAATGACTTCATCCATACGGCTTCCGGTATCGATCAAAGCGGTGGCGATGATCGTTAAACTGCCGCCCTCCTCGATATTACGCGCCGCACCGAAAAACCGTTTTGGCTTTTGAAGCGCGTTGGCATCCACACCACCGGAAAGAATTTTGCCGCTGTGCGGAACGACTGTATTGTGCGCCCGGGCAAGCCTTGTGATGGAGTCCAGCAGGATCACCACATCATGCCCATATTCCACGAGGCGTTTCGATTTTTCCAGCACCATATCGGCAACCTGAACATGCCGTTCGGCAGGTTCATCGAACGTCGAACTGACGACTTCGGCTTCCACGGAGCGTTCCATGTCGGTGACCTCTTCCGGCCGCTCGTCTATCAGCAGAACGATCATTTTTATTTCGGGGTGATTTGCCGTGACGCTGTTGGCTATGGACTGAAGCAACATCGTCTTTCCCGTTTTCGGTTGCGCGACGATCAATCCTCTCTGCCCCATACCTATCGGTGTAAGCAGATCCATGATCCGTGTTGAGAAATTGGTTGGAGACGATTCCAGCTTGATCCTCTCTTCAGGGTATAACGGTGTCAGATTGTCGAAGATGATCTTGGATTTGGCGAGTTCCGGATTTTCATAGTTCACAGCCTCCACTTTGAGCAGGGCAAAAAACCTTTCATTCTCTTTGGGTGGCCTGATCTGCCCGGAAACGATATCCCCTGTCCTCAAGCCAAATCGCTTGATTTGCGAAGGAGATACATAGATGTCATCCGGACCCGGTAAATAGTTGTAATCAGAGGATCTCAGGAACCCATAACCATCCGGCAGTATTTCCAGAACACCTTCCGCAAATATGAGTCCGTCTTTTTTCGTCTGCTCTTCAAGAATCTTGAATATCAATTCCTGTTTTTTGAGTCCCGAATATCCTCCAATGTCGAGATCCTGAGCAAGTTTTCCGAGTTCGGAAATTTTCATCTGTTTTAGTTCAGTAATATCCATAACGCATAATCCTAATAATTATTAAAATACATAAATCTATTATCGAGTAAGAAATAACGATGTCTTTTCGCTCTTCACAAGTGGAAAAGATACACTGAAACGTTTTGAATTTTATTATGACGAGGTTAGTGTACTATGCAGCGAAGTTGAATGTCTTACACTCAAATCCAACGTCCGAGTTCCGCTATTTCAAATTGCTTTTGTTGATTCCTGATCAAAAAAGTGCACTTTGCTCATATCAAAAATGACAGGTACATCTGCCCCCACAGCAGGTGTCTTGCGTGCAGCGACACGCGCCACGTAAGAATTGACGCCCGTATTCAAATACAGAAACACCTCATTCCCCATCGGTTCAACCACCTCTACGCGACTCCGGGCCTCTGCGCCATCTTTGATTCCATGCGCAAAGTCCGCTTCATAGATATTTTCCGGACGAATCCCAAGAGTCAATGCTTTGCCACTGTATGGATCCAGTTTAGCCTTCATTTGCCCGGGTATAGCCAGCGTAATTTTCCCTTCGTCAAACATCAGTGCCCCATCATTCTGCTTGATCGTTCCGCTCAGGAAATTCATCGAAGGACTGCCGATAAAACCAGCCACGAACTGATTGACGGGTTCATTGTAAAGTTTAAGCGGTGAATCAATTTGCTGAATGTCACCATTCTGCATAACCACGATCCGGTCACCCATCGTCATTGCTTCCATTTGATCGTGTGTCACATAAATCATCGTTGTCTCCAGCGTCGAGTGCAGTTTGGAAATTTCTGTTCGCATTTGCACTCTCAGCTTGGCATCCAGATTTGACAGCGGTTCATCGAAGAGAAAGACCTTCGGCTTGCGCACGATGGCGCGTCCTACGGCCACACGCTGCCGCTGACCTCCGGACAGAGCCTTCGGCTTCCTGTCGAGCAGATTCTTGATCTCAAGTATCTCCGCTGCCTCATTGACGCGTTGCTCGATCTCTTTCTTCGGATATTTCCTCAATTTGAGACCAAAGGCCATATTCTGGTAAACCGTCATATGAGGATACAGCGCGTAGTTTTGAAAGACCATTGCAATATCACGGTCTTTCGGCGGTACTTCGTTCACCATGCGGTCGCCGATATAGACCTCCCCTGAAGTGATATCCTCCAGACCAGCGATCATACGAAGTGTCGTCGATTTGCCACACCCTGAAGGGCCTACCAATATTACAAATTCTTTATCTTCGATGTCAATATTTGCTTTGTTAACAGCTGTAACATCTTTATCAAAAATTTTTGTGACATCCACTAATTTAACGCTGGCCATAAATAATCCTCACCATCTCTGAAACTGACGTCAATATTTCTTCCAGGACTCATAAAAATCGGGTTATAATTTCCACCTCACAGAGGAATTATCGAAGCATATGAAAGTTATAATACGGAGTGACCTATAATCTAAATTTATGAAATTTTTATCAATTTGTCAAGTTATTTTCTGAATCAGTCGGAATATTCTGTTTTTCAATCTTATCACCAAATGCATAAGACAGGACCGGAGAGGTCATAGACTGCGCATTTTTTTCAATATTTCACCCACGGTGTAATGTGATCCAACGCCGAGGACCAGATCATTCGAACCGGATGATCCCAGCGCGTATTCCAGTCCCTCTGCCGTCGTGTCGAATGTTTTTACCGGAATGTTCAGCTCCCGCGCCCTCTTCGATATCGCCACAGGGTTCAGGGCACGATGTGTATCCGGTTTCACGGCGACCATCATATCCGCATCGCGGCTCAATTCTTTCAGCATCGCACGATAATTCTTTTTCTTCACTATCCCGATGAGCACGATCAGCCTTCTATAGGTGAAAATTTGTTTCACCGCTTCCAGGGTCTTCCTGATCGCATCAGGATTGTGCGCCACATCCACGACCGTTACAGGTGCATCGGCCAGAACCTCCAGCCTGCCGGGCCAGCGAACGCTGCCCAAAGCGCGATAAATCGCGTCACGATCGATTTTCGTCAATTCGTCGCGAAGTTCGCGCACCGCCGTAATTGCCAATGACGCATTCTGTATCTGATGAGCTCCGATCAACGCAAGTTTCAATTCCCTGAATTCCTCATCAGGATAGATCAGGTCGAATGAATTGTATTCCGGTTTCAGTACAGTGTTTTCTATGTTTACCAGTTTGTGCAACCGGATCAGTTCTGCATTTTGTTCCAGGCAGATCTCCCGAAGCGTCTTGAGAACATCCCGGTATCTGGAAGCCGTCAGTACCTTTAGATTCTTCTTGATGATCCCGCCCTTTTCAGCGGCGATCAATTTGCGCGAACGGCCGAGAAGATTGGTATGATCATGTTCTATATCCGTTATGATGGCAACCGACGGATTGATCACGTTGGTGGCATCCAGCCTGCCGCCCAGACCAACCTCCACAATCGCTACATCGATGTTGTGTTCGGCAAATGCAAGAAACCCTATGGCTGTCATGGCTTCAAAAAATGTGCATTTGTACTTATCGATATAGGGCTTGAGCCTGTGAATATACTCGATCAATGCATCCATTTCGAGCTCCACACCGTTGATACGGATCCGCTCATTGACATTGATCAAATGCGGCGACGTGAATAGTCCCGTCACATAGCCGGATTCTCTCAGAATAGCTTCTGCAATCGAGGATGTGGAGCCTTTGCCATTGGTGCCGGCAACATGTATGGACTTGTATTTTTCATGCGGATTTCCCAGATCCGCCAACATACGCCGGACTTTATCGAGACCGAGTTTCCAACCCAGACTGCTCAACTCATAAAGATATGTAATCGCTTCATCTCTTTTCATAATGGTGACGCAAAGATAATGCAATTTATTCTCATTTGCAAGCAGAATCTGAAGAAGAAGTGTGTTCGAATCACCCCATCAAATTAAACAGAACGTACAATAAACGATCTGATTCTTTCATTCCATGACATGTTGCGACCGCCTGAGCGCGTTGAACATGGAAAATGATTCACAAAATCACATTTGCGCTTGTACTGATGTCTGAAATTGTTTATATTAACGCTCTGAAGCAAAACAGAGGCAATGATGATCTATAAATTCTGTCCGGTGTGCGGCGGCAATCTGAAAAACAGAGAGATCCCTGAAGAGGACCGGGCGCGGCTTATCTGCGAAAACTGTGGATTCATTTTTTACATCAATCCGACGCCCGCGGTCGCGGTTATCCTGTTCAATGAAAACAATGAGATACTTCTCGTCAAACGAAAATACATTCCTAAAAAAGGAGAATGGAGCCTGCCGGCCGGTTTTCTCGAGTATGATGAATCCGTACGTCGCACAGCCGTTCGTGAAGCGAAAGAGGAGACAAATCTCGAGATACGCCTGACCGGACTTCACAGCGTCCACTCGGCGCATGATGATCCTGAAAAACATGTGCTTCTCGTGATATATCATGGAGAAATCCTGGGCGGCGAACTGAAAGCCGGCGACGATGCGGAAGATGCACAATTCTACGCCTTGGACGAACTGCCGGACAAGATTGCATTCAGCTGTCACCGCAGAGTGTTGCAGCACTTGCGGGAAGAGAGAATTAAAAGTAAGGATTAGTACACTTTTCTCTCCCCACGGTGCTGGATGGCCCATGACCCGGATGAATAATCATCTCATCCGGTTTTGTGAAGATGTTTTCAGTCACCGACTGTATGAGAGTATCGTAATTGCCGCCCGGTAAATCCGTCCGGCCAATGGATCCTGCGAAGATGAGATCCCCCACAAAAAGGTTTTCCCCAATCACGTAAGTAACGCTACCTGGGGAGTGCCCCGGCGTCGTCATGATCGTAATATCCTTTTCACCCAGCGTCAATGTATCTCCTGCATTTAAAAAGCGATCTATTTCAGGGTGACCCGGATCCGGCAACCCGAACATCATCGCCTGTGTCTGTAGATTATCGAAAAGGAAAAGGTCTTCCCTGTTCATCAGGACTCCGGCGTTCGTATGCCTTTTCAGCGCGTCGACGCCCGCCACATGATCCACATGTCCGTGAGTCAGAAGAATATATTCCAAAGTGTAATCATCTTTATTCAAACGATACATGATCTGATCCACCTCGTCCCCTGGATCGATCACCGCCGCAAGTTTCGTTTTCGAACAGGCAACGATGAAACAATTGACACTCAATGGACCAACAACAACTTTTTCCAAATGCATATTCACTCCCTGTAATTTCAAGCCGGTTTTCTGATGCACCCTATACAAACATGACTTCGATTCAGTTGACTGTGCTCGTTGCATAATTTACTATTCAGTCAGTGAAAAGTCAAGAGATTTGTCCTCTTTGTGGCGCATGGCATGGACATGATCCAAGACTATTTCGAACCCGGATCGCCGATTTCGCGTAAAACATCATGATTGGCAAATCCATTTAATAATATTTTCTATTCTCAGTAAGTGAAGTATGGCAGCAGATCGATTCATATCCATTGACATTGGTACAAATACCATCAAATACTGCATCGCCGAACGCAGGCATCCGGACGTTCTGACCATTGTCGAGGAAGGCATCGAAAACACGAGGCTGGGTGAAGGCCTGCAAACGTACGGTATTCTGAATCCCGATGCCATCGAGCGTAGCATGATCGCACTCGATGCAATGCTCGATCACCGGAGTCTCCGTGATTATGCGGGAATATTCGTCGTCGGCACAATGGCGCTTCGCATGGCGAAAAATGCTCCGGCGTTCCTCAAAAGGGTGAGGAAATCTGTTGGGATCGATATCGAGGTGCTCAGCGGCGAGCAGGAGGCGGAGATCTCCTTCAAAGCCATTCAATCCGGCATGCAGAATACCGGAAGCGCGCTTCTGATATTTGATGTCGGTGGCGGCAGCACGGAAATAACATACGCAAAAGATAATCGGGTCATCTCGGCTGAGAGCCTGAATACCGGTGCAGTTCAGTTGACTGAACAATTTTTAATTTCCGATCCTGTGCTTGACACTGAATACAGACATGCTGTGAAATCAGTGTCAGACACACTGGGAAAAGTTGTCTTTCCCTATGAAATTGACACGCTGATCGGAATCGGGGGCACTGTCACCACGCTGGCCGCAATGAAGATGAGACTCCGCGCGTACAATCCACATCTGATCCATGGTTCAACGCTTTCGGCACCGGAACTGAATCGATTGATTAAAATGATACGGAATAAACGAATCGAAGAAAGAAAAAAGATCACCGGTTTGCAACCGCAGCGCGCCGACATCATTCTGGCGGGTGCGCTTATTGTCGGAGAGATACTGGCAAAATCGGGAAAGGCTGATTTCCTGATAAGCGATCACGGTCTTCGACATGGCATTCTTCTGCACCGCCTGCCCGGAGTGCGTTTATCACCGGCGTAAATTCACTATCTGCCAAAATAAATGAACCGATCCAGAATATTGACATAGGAACTCCACTCTCTACCAGGTTCACTCTCCTTTTCAATCACTCTGCAGAACGCATTGACACGCGAATCAACTTCATCCGCATAATGTACAATCAGCGCCTCGAGGGTAGCCGGCACTACGGGAGAGCCGCGCTCTCTCGAACCATGGTGACTGAGGATACAATGGATCAACCGGTCCCCGATATCCTCAGGGAAGTCCTCGATGCCGGCTATCTTTTCAGTCACGACTCGTGCGGACATCTCGACATGTCCGATCAACCTGCCGCGCGTTGAGTAATCGATGAAACCTTTCAGACTGAATTCTTCGATCTTGCCGATATCGTGCAACAACGCGCCTGCAGCCAGAACATCACGATCGATTGTGGGATAATGATTTTGCAGAAACAGGCAAATACGCGTCACCGAGAGCGTATGTTCCAGCAGCCCGCCGATGTAACTGTGGTGCATGAGCTTCGCTGCCGGCGCAAGCTTTATTCTTTTCGCAATCTGGTCGTCGGTATAAATATCCGAGACCAGTCTCCTGACATGTACATTTTCCAGACTATCGATGATCTGCAGCAGATCACGATACATTTCTCCGGTATCATGTTTCGATTCAGGGATGAGCTCAACCGCGTTCACATGTTCATCCTCCCTGCACGTGCGGATCCTGTCGATGGTAATGTGCCTCGAATCACGATAGGTGATCACGCTGCCCTTTATTTTGACGATATCGGAAATCCTAATCGTGTGATTCAATTCCCGGATGTCGTCCCAAATCGTACCCCGGATCCTCCCGGACGCGTCGCCGAATTCGAAGGTAAGATAGGGTTCGCGATTATGCTGCCGGACTCTCACATCTTTTTTCCGGACAACGTAATACCCCAGCACACGATCGCCCGGGCGTAATTCAGAGATCTTTTTCTGATCGAGTTGATCCATCAACCATAAGAGTCGGTTTGAATGGAAATTCCACATAATATTTATATATTTTAGTCAGGATATTGGATAATATGGATGGAAAAGAGGAGTGGCTCCAAATGAAAACCGCCTTTAATATAAAAATCAATGTCGAAGGCGGTTCATAGATTTTGCAGGCTCTTATGTCCTGTTTCTAGTCTTTTCCTTTCTTCTTCTTCGGTGGTGTCGAAGTATCGCGTCGCGCTTTCGATGACTTCTCTGTACTGGTATCTCTGCGCTGCACAGATCTTTTATCTGAAGAAGACGCATTTTGCTGCGATGACGATGATGCTGAATTTGCCGAGGACTTGCTCACAGCCGATGATGGTGGCGGCGGTGAACTGGTGGACACATTGCTGCCGGACGTGTTACGACGCTGGTAATTCCTCTTCTGTGTCGGAGGCAATGATTCACCGCTTTTCCCCGGCGATGAAGATGAATAATAGACCGGAGCGCTCCACCATGGCGTGTCGTGATAATAGTCCCAATTGTACGAATTATAGCTATTGACGCCAACATCATTGTACGCATCATAGCCACCATATTGACCATAGATCTGATCGTCCACATGACACTGTGAACAATCATCCATATGCGATACATGGTAATCCTGATATTCCTCCTCTTCCATGGAGGTGTTCTCGACGTGAGGATGTTTGAATGTTGTGTAGCATCCGATAATGAGAAAGCTGAACAGGATTGTGCATAAAACAAGAATGCTTCTTTTCATAAGTGAATCCTTTTATAACAACTGTTGATAGATGATCTTAAGCTCCCGGTTCGTATACGGTATAATCTCTCCCGCTGCATCCTTTCTGTTTTTCAGCAAGTTCTTGATTGAAAATTCGATGATTAGTCTGTTCATGAAAAGCCAGCGAACCGCTGCGTTCATATATCCCTTTCCGGCCCCGTACGACTGTTCGCTGTTGTCATTGATACCAAGATCATATTCCCAGACAAGAGATAGTTCTTCCTCCATCACCAGGTGTGCGCCGAAAAATATGTTCAAGTCTTTGTCCTGACTTCCGGACTGTTCCCCGCTGAAATTGATACCTCCATGCATTCCCATTGCCAGGGCGGTTACATTATAATTTTTACTGGCCGCTATATAGAGGCCCTGAGATTTATTCTCGTATCGATTAAATTCTGTATTATACGCCCCATATCCTTGAGAATTGTAA
>JAZBPW010000139.1:0-8485 GCA_036351795.1 Candidatus Zhuqueibacterota bacterium
GTGCACGCCAAAGAGGGCGACGGCGGCTATCGCTGTCCCGAAGCCGTGATCGTGCATCACGCGGACTTCATGAATTTCGAGCCGATCAAGATGGGCTGAGCTACCAGACTTTCACGTCTCCGAAGACCTGGGACGAGATGATGCGCAGCCTGTTTTTCGCTGAGTCGAAGTTGTCGCTTTTATAGGAGATGAAGGGACGCCATCCCTCTTTTTTGGAATCGAATACCTTCATATCCCCGGCGGTGCTCGATGCATCGATGGAAAAGGCCAGGTCTTTGGGACAGTTCAGCTTGATATCACCGAACGTCGTGCTGAGGCGCAGTGTCTTCTCACCGCTCTTAATTTTGGCGTTCGATAAATCGACTTTGAGATCGCCAAAGGTCGTACGTAGTGACCCGCCCTTGAAATCAGCTGAGTTTATGGTGACTTTCAGGTCGCCGAATGTATTCGAATTATTGACCTCATCCATATCGGTGATATGCGACTGGTCGCCGAAATCGTTCCAGTTCCCATGCCAATGCTCGCTTTTTGGTTTGATGATGAGCCAGAGTCCGACGGCGACGATGATCAGCGGCCAGAGGTCTCCGATATCGATCATGCCTCTCTGATTCAGAAGTAAAAGAATACCCACGATGATCAACAATCCGCCCCAGAAGAGGCCCTGTATTCGTCCCTGTATCATGACTCAAATCTCCATTTATTTGTATATATCTTATAAACGAATTTGGAAATTGTAAGTTTCGCGTATTCTGAGGTTGATTTTTAATCGACGCTTTTGTATCTTGGATGAACTGATAATATTTCGGTAAAACGCATGTCAAAAGATGAGTCAAAGACAGTACTGCTGCATTACAGCGAGATCGCTCTCAAAAAAGGAAATCGGGACATTTTTGAAAAGTGCCTGAGAGACAATATCAAACGCGCCTTCGGAGATTTGGATTCGGTGAAGGTCCGCATGGATTACGGCCGCTTCGTGATCAGTGTGCCTGACGAAGTTCCCGAGAAGGTGATCGTCAGCCGCTTGAAAGATGTCGTTGGCATCGCGAATTATGGCGTTGCCTACAACGGCGATATGGATGTGGATGTGCTCAAGGCACAGATCCTGTCAAAAATAGAGCCGCAGACCTTCGATACCTTTCGTATCATGACGAAAAGATCGGACAAGAGTTACCCATTGACATCGGTTGAGGTCAATCAGATCGTTGGTGGCCACGTGCATCAGGCGCTTGGGAAATCTGTCGATCTGAAGAATGCGGATTTAACCTGCACCATCGAGATATTCAACAACAGAGTGCTCTATTATGTGAATAAACATCAGGGCATTGGCGGGCTGCCGGTGGGAAGTGTGGGCAAGGTTGTGAGCCTGCTCTCGTCGGGGATCGATTCACCGGTGGCGTCATACCGGATGATGACGAGGGGATGCCGCATCATCTTCGTCCATTTCCACAGTTTTCCGTTCACGGATAAATCCTCTTATCACAATTCCGCTGAGCTGGCGAAGATTTTGACGCGGTTTCAATATTCAGCGCGATTGTACATGATCCCGCTTGCTGATATGCAGCAGATGATCATCGAGAATGTGCCGGCAAAATACAGGTTGCTGCTCTACAGAAGGATGATGCTTCGTATGGCGGAGATTATCGCAAAAAAGGAAAAAGCCAGGGCGCTGGTTACTGGAGAAAGCCTCGGTCAGGTGGCATCGCAGACCCTTGAGAACATTTCAGCGATTTCAAGCGCGATCTCCATTCCGGTGCTGAGGCCTCTGATCGGCAGGGACAAGGAGTCGATCATTCGCGAAGCGAAGCGGATCGGGACGTTCGAGACATCCATACAACCTTACGAGGACAGCTGCGGATACATGGTGCCGAAGAACCCCGAGACCAGGGCGCGGCTGACGGATCTCGAAAAAGCGGAACAGAACCTCGATGGCTGGCGGGAGCTGATGCGCGAGATCCTGGACAGGTCGGACCTGCTGGCGTTGAGAGCTTCATTCGCCACCACAGAAAGCAGACCACGAAATACACGAAAAGCACGAAAATAATCACTGTCATCGCGAGGAGAGCATTGCCGTCAGGCAATGAACGACGAAGCAATCTCCAAAACTCACAATGCTGATCAATATTAAAAGAAACTATACTACCACGAAGAACACCAAGGGCACAAAGGAGAAAGAATCCTCCACGAATTGCACGAATGCACACGAAGATAAAAATGAGTCAGGCGGGCACTGAAAACGAACATCCGGTAAGAGTTTTATTTCGCGCTTTGACCTCATTACTTTGTGGATTCCCGCCAACAGCATGCGGGAATGACATCGAGGATAATCCCCTTAAAACCTGAGACTTTAGATCACTTAAGGCACTTTGTCCATCCTGTTATCCCGTCTGCTTTATTTTCTTTCTCTGTGTCCTTTGTGCCCTCTGTGCGTTTTTCAAAACGCTCGGGCATCGGCAAAGATGAGCATGATGGATTAATGAGATTGCCACGTCGTTTCAGTGCCTTCGGCACTGACCAATGACGGCATCGGTTTATCCTGTTATCCTGTCAACAATTCTTTTACTTCCAGTCCGGGATCGCATCGGCGGGTAGTGGACCCATCTCAGATGCGCTGCAGTTCTCTTCCACTTGCGCAGCCGTTTTTGCTCCGGGGATCGCCGTGTGGACCGCGGGATGCGAAAGACAAAAGCGCAGGCTCACCTGAGTTTTAGACTGCTCCGGAAAGGCATCATAAAGTGGATTCAGCTGTTCCAATTCACTCAGATAATCGCCAAGTTTTTCCGGCGACAGGTTGAATTTTCTGTGGTCATCATCCCCGAACATGCTATTTCTGTTAAATTTCCCGGTGAGCAGACCGAACAGGATGGGTATGCGAACGATCACACCGGTTCTGTATTTCATGGCTTTGGGAAACAGCACCCGTTCCGCTTCGCGCTCGAGCAAATTGTAGCGCACCTGAATGCAATCGATCAGTTCGTGATGCTGATCGAGCACGAACGCCTGTTCAGTCTCTTTGAACGACTGAATGCTGCATCCGGCGTGAATGATCTTGCCCTGCTGTTTGAGAATATCCAGCGCTTCCCAGGGATCATCCCGCTTCATCTTTTCCGTATCCGGGCTGTGCAGCTGAAGGATATCCAGCGCGTCGACGCCGAGCCGTTTCAGGCTCTGCTCCGCCGCCCAAATGATGTATTTTTTATCCGCATTTTGACGAATGGCGCCATAGCCCTCGTCATCCTCACCTGTGGCATTGTAGAAATCATTTCCTGCCTTGGTCGCGATGGTGATATTCTCTTTACCGCGTTCCTTCAGGACTTCGCCGATCAGTTCTTCAGAATGGCCGAAGCCGTAGACATCCGCTGTATCGATAAACGTAACGCCGGCATCCAGCGCCGCGTGCAGCGCTTTTTTCGATACGTTATCATCTGTTTCACCCCAGTTGATTCCACCAATTGCCCAGGCACCAAATCCAATGGTCGATACAAGAGGCCCCCGTTGGCCAAGCATCGTATACTTCATAATCACTGTCTCCGTGTCATCATTATCTGGAATCAATGTATGCATTAGATAGTAAAAAGTCAAGTATGAAAATTCGCTTGCGCAAAAAATATTTATTGATTAACTTGTTTTACTTCGACTGAAAGGATATCATGGATCCATTCTATATATTCAGACGGATGGCGGATCTCATCTGGGGTCCGCACATGCTGCTCTTCATACTGGGCAGCGGACTCTACTTCTTGATTGCGTTGAAATTCATTCAATTCAGAAAATTCGGTACTGCGCTTCGTGCTTTCGGACGTTCAGCGCAATCGACCGGCGAGGGCAATATCAGTCCGTACCAGGCTTTGATGGCCGCGCTGTCCGGAATCGTCGGGAACGGAAACATCGCCGGCGTGGCGACGGCCATTGTGATGGGCGGACCGGGCGCCATATTCTGGATGTGGGTGTCGGCGCTGATCCTCATGGCGACCATGTATTCGGAGTCCCTGCTTGGATTCCACTTCAGAGGCAAAATGAAGGACGGCACCTATTTAATCAGCTTGCACCCGCGTTCGAAGAGATCTTTCGCCATGCCTTCACAACAAAAGGCGCGGTCGGTGGCTTCGCCGGTGCCAGCGTGATGATGGCGCTGAGATACGGAGCCGCCAGGGGGGCGTACAGCAATGAGGCCGGCACAGGATCCGTGGCGATCCTTCATGCTACCGCGAAAACGGATAATGCCGTGCGCCAGTCACTCATCGCCATGCTGGGCGTCTTTATCGATACTATCATCGTATGTACAATTACCGCGCTGGTCCTGCTGGTGAGCGGACTGTGGCCGAGCGACCTGAACAGCACGGCGCTCACGTCGGAGAGCTTTGGACTCGGTTTGGGTGGAGCCAACTGGATTGTGATATTTTCTTCGCTGTTGTTCGGTTACTCCACGCTCATCACCTGGTGTTTTTACGGGGAGCAGTGCGCGGGATATCTGTTGGGGGACAGGATCAAGGTGCTGTATCGATGGCTCTTTTGCGCCTCCATCATGCTCGGTGCGGCCGGAACTGCCGAGAGCATCTGGAGCCTCGGGGATCTTCTGAACGGGATTACGGTCATCATCAATCTGATCGGCATCATTGCTTTGAGTCCCGTGGTTATCCGGGTGACGCTGGGGAATGGAGTCCGGCGAAAAATATGATATTAAACCGCAGAAGTCGCCGAGATCGAAGAAGCTTTTTAAGGGACTGAAATTTAAGTCAATGTCATCCCGAGCGGAGTCGAGGGATGGACGGATCTTATTTTGCCATGGAGGCACGGAGAGTGAGTACAATCAGATTCTGGATTCTCGCCTTCGCGAGAATGACAACATTAGTGAGATCACCGCGTCATTAATTTCCTGCTGGCAATGACCTCCATGTGATTACAGTGTCTGTTTTCGTGTTTTTGGCGGTCCTGTGGGTTATGTTGTATATGCCTCTATCTACGTGCTAGAGATCTCCTTCGGCTTCGCTCAGGACAGGCTTCGTCATACCGCCCTGCTTGCCTCAGACTGCGGACCTACAATAATATGTAATAATAAGGGATTGCAGCTGCTTCACGTCTGCTTATAAAAGGTTGTATGATCGCCAGATCTTTGGCAAAACTAATTACATCCTGAAATAAGGTAAAATGATATGTGACTATTTCATGTAAAAAAATATTATAAATCGCTTGACTTTTAACATAAAAGGATGACATTCACTTATTTTCTATCCGTTTAAATCCGTCTGAACCGTTCGATCCGCGTTCTATAAATCCCGCTTGCCTCCAGTCTTTTGCCTCCTTTTATTCTCGGCGTCCTCTCGATCTCAGCGGTTAATAAAAAAAGCGCATCAATGGTTCTTAATCATCCTCTTCCACCCGCCAGTGCTCTCGTTCCGGTTCCCACAGCTTTGATATCTGTTTCGGAGGCAGCACCACGACGGCTTCGCATTCCGCTGTCACCGTTCCGTCCGCCAGCCGCAGTTCCGCCGCGACGCGCATGCTGCGATTGCCCTTTTTCACGATCCAGCCGACGGCAGTCAGTGTCGTCTGTGTCGGCGTCACCTGGCGATAGGTGACATTGAGCTTCAGTGTGACGAACAGATTTTCGAAATTGCCATCGATCATCAGCGCGCGCCCCGCTGTTTCGTCCAGTATTGCCGCGACGATTCCGCCGTGAACGATACCCGGATACCCGTTGAACTGCTCGGGTACTTCAATCTCACCTTTCACCTCCTGAGCATCCGGGTCGTTGTACCACTCCATTTTCAGTCCCAGATCATTCTCACGACCGCACATGAAGCACGTTCTCGATGTCGGTTGTTTCTGCATGATCAATCTTCCTTGTTGTGATGACTGTCATTAACCGAGCAGCGCATTCATTGCCGGCATTCTTTTTTCCAGGTCAATTCCATATTTGCACTGCGCACTGCATTTGTCGCATGATTCGCAAGACCTCGCGTTGTGCGCGACAGAAAGTGAACCGTAATTCACATGCGCCAGTTCGGCGTCTCTGTAGCCGTCCAAATACATATAGCAGCGATTGACTTCGGGAATATCGACGCCATTCGGACACATCGATTTGCACGCGCCGCAGCTCCTGCAATATCTTCGGTCGATGCTTTCGCCATAGTGATAAAGTGTCTTCCTTTCGCGCCATCCCATGGGCTGACCCATGACCTGGATGTCTTCCTCCAGCTCGTCGAAAGTTGCCATACTCGGGATCGTCGTATGCACATTTTGATTTTGCAGCACCCATTTCAGCGCGGCCTGATGCGGACTGAGAGAACCCATCTCCTCGGTTTTGTAGCCGCCGGCCTGGGTCTTCATGGCAACGATCCCGATCCCCGCCGCGGCTGCCTTGTTGATGGCGTCGGTCAATTCTTTTTCCTTTTTGAAGTTATATGCCACAAGAATGACATCCCAGAACTTGTCCTCTGCCGCCTGATTCAGCAGCTCGGCTTCATTGGAATGTGTCGAGAAACCTGTGAACCTGATCCTGCCCTCCTTTTTCCACTGTGAGAACAGTTCCATGGCAACGTCATCATGGATGTGGGATATATTTTTCATGCTGTGGTAATAGAGTATATCCACATAATCAGTGCGCAGCCGTTTCAGGCTCGTTTCGAAATCTCTGATGAGCTCCTTTTTATCACCACGCCTTATCTTGGTGCAGAGTATTACATCTTTCCTGCGCGGGGCGATGACAGTGCCCACCAGAATCTCATTGTTCCCGCCCTGGTATACATGTGCCGTGTCTATGAAATTGATGCCCAGATCGAGCGCGTACTGTATCACGGCAGCATCCTTCGTCCGCATAGCCCCATAGCCGACTTCAGAGACTTTCAATTTCGTGTTGCCCAGGATACGGTAGTTGACAGGATTCTTATTTTCCTTTTCATCGCTATCCGTCGTTCCGAGAAGATCCATTGTTGATCCTGCAATATATCCCCCGGCAACCATTGTGCTTCCCTTTTTCATAAATGATCTACGATTCAATTTTTTCATAAATTTCTCCAATCGGTAAAAAACATGAAACCATATGATTTGAATATAGTTGATATCCACTTAAAAATCAAATTCTTTTTGTTCTAGGTCTTGACTTTTTACGATGAATTTAATATCTTGAAGAATATTATTGTCTTAATTAAGGAATAACAATGAAGGAAGATAAAGATAAAAAACCACCCCGGAAGATTGAGAAGCGGATCCATTTCTCAATCTGGTATCTGGTGTTCGGATTGATCATCATGTATTTCCTCCAGACCACGATTCTCAGGCAGCATGTCCATGAGATACCATACAGTCAGTTCAAACAGCTGGTCAGAGAGGGGCGGATCAAGGAGTGCCAGGTTGGCGCCGATAAAATCATTGGTACTTTTTTTGAAAAGGCCAGCGCGCTCGATTCGCTTCGGAGTATCTACGGATACGAATCCGACAGCCTGGACATCAAGAAGGAGCTCGAGTTCAGGAAAATGCTGTTCGCGCAGCTGGATTCATTGCCGACCGGAACGTTCAACAATCAGCGACTCGAGGTCGCGAAGGCCTGGGGACTGGCGAGTTTCCGGACAATCGCTGTCAATGATAAAGATTTGATCAATGACCTGCAAAATTTCGGGATCCAGTTCACCGGAAAACCGCCCGACAATCCATTTTTCAATTTTCTTCTCATTTGGATGCTGCCGCTGGGAATACTGGCGGTGATATGGTTTCTTTTCATACGCCGGATGAATCCAACCGGTGGGATGATGTCTATCGGCAAGAGCAAGGCAAAGGTCTATGTGGAAGGGGAGACCAAGGTCTCTTTCGATGATGTCGCCGGCGTCGATGAGGCCGTCGAAGAGGTGAAGGAGGTCGTGGAATTTCTCAAGAATCCAAAGAAATTCCAGAAGCTCGGTGGACGTATCCCGAAGGGCGTGCTGCTGGTCGGCCCTCCGGGAACCGGAAAGACGCTGCTTGCGCGGGCTGTCGCGGGTGAAGCCAAGGTGCCCTTTTTCAGCATGTCCGGTTCCGATTTTGTAGAGATGTTCGTGGGCGTCGGTGCGGCACGGGTGCGGGATCTTTTTCAACAGGCAGTGGTGAAAGCGCCATGTATCATTTTCATCGATGAACTCGATGCGTTGGGAAAGGCGAGAAGCGCGAGTCCCATGACCGGCGGTCACGACGAGCTGGAACAGACGCTCAATCAACTGCTCACTGAAATGGATGGTTTCGATCCGAACCGCGGAGTCATTATCATGGCCGCGACAAATCGTCCCGAGATTCTGGATCTAGCGTTGCTGCGACCGGGCAGGTTTGACAGGCAGGTGGTTGTCGACAGACCGGATATCAATGGCCGTGAGGATATCCTGAAAGTGCACGCCAAGCATGTGAAGCTCGATGATGATGTCGATCTCAGGATCATCGCCGCGAGGACGCCGGGATTTGTCGGCGCTGACCTGGCGAATGTGATCAACGAGGCAGCATTGCTGGCTGCCAGAGAGGGAAA
>JAZBPW010000140.1:0-11533 GCA_036351795.1 Candidatus Zhuqueibacterota bacterium
CTACCATAATTCCTCTATATCCGCTCTCGGTATCGCAGCGCATGAGGCCGGTCACGCGATTCAGCATCATGTGGATTACACACCACTGCGCGTAAGGCACGGTCTGTTCCCCATGGTAAATATCGGTTCCAATATGGCTATCCCGCTTTTTATAATTGGATTGTTCATGAATTTTGGCATACTCATGGATATCGGTATTTGGCTCTTCGCCGGTGTCGTCGCATTCCAGCTGGTCACACTGCCCGTGGAGCTGAATGCCAGCAATCGCGCTATTGCGCAGCTTACGACCGGCGGATACCTGGCTGGTGAGGAGATCCGTTCCGCCAGAAAAGTGCTCAATGCCGCTGCTTTGACGTATATTGCAGCGACGGCAGTTGCGGTGATGCATCTGATTCGACTCATTATTTTACGAGGCGGCAGGGACTGATGACAGTGCGGCGAGGACTCTGTTAATCATGCGCCATTTGCCGAGGCAGAAAAATTTCTTTCCAATGCTGATCGCTTTGGTGTTGACTCTATACCAGCCGCATGCACTGCTCGCGGATCAGAACAGGCCTTCATCCCGGAATGAAGGATCGCATCCTGAAGATTTTGTTGAAGTGGCAAAGGATGTTTTACCGACAGTGGTCAGTATCCAGAGCATACAGATCGTGGAGTCCAGAGATATCTGGAAAGAACAGTATGATTATGAAGATTTACAGGACTTCTTTGGTGAAGAACGGAGCAGCTCACCTGTGCCCAGGATTTTTCGGCAGAAAGGATCCGGATCGGGTGTGATCATCTCCGATGATGGATATATTCTCACAAATGTTCATGTGATAGAAAAGGCGGAAGATATCCGCGTGACATTAAGTGACAAGAGGACATTCAGCGCCGGATTGATCGGTATCGATCCATTGACTGAGGTGGCGGTTGTCAAGATCGAATGTGAAAAGCTCCCTGTCAGCAAATTCGGTAATTCTGATTTCGTTGAAATCGGAGAATGGGTTCTAGCCGTTGGAAATCCATTGGGTTTGAACTCGACGGTCACTGCCGGGATCATCAGCGCGAAAGGAAGAGACATCAATATCATTCGTGATACATATGGTGTCGAAAACTTCATTCAGACTGATGCGGCGATCAATCCGGGCAACAGCGGTGGTCCGCTTGTCAATATGAATGGTGAGGTCATTGGCATCACTACCGCGATAGCGACGGAGAGTGGATACAGCCAGGGTTATGGATTTGCCATACCCGTCAATCTGGCAAAAGATATTTCCCGGGATCTGATTGAACACGGACGAGTGATCAGAGCCTATCTTGGTGTCTCCATGCAGAACATCGATGAAAAACGTGCCAGGGCTTTGGGTTTGAAAAGACCCGTGGGAGTATTCATAGATCATGTCATCGAAGATGGGCCTGCGATCAAGGCCGGCCTTCGACCCAAAGACATTCTGTTCAAGATCGATCAAAAGAGCGTGAACAGCACAAACGTTGTTCAGAGCCTGATCGCCAAGAAAGATCCGGGTGATGAGGTGATCCTCAGTGTGATCCGAAAGAATACGATCCTGAAACTCAAAATCATTCTGATTGAACGTATCACATATGTCCACGATAAAAAAGCTGAGAAAATAACGCCCAATTACCGCAATCTGGGTATCGAAGCAGAGACACTGAAGAGACGACTCGCCTCAGATCTCGGACTTCTCAACAGGCGCGGTATTGTTGTCACTGGAGTCGAACGGTTCAGCCCTGCTCATGATGCAGGATTGCAGATCAATGATGTCATACTTGAAATCGGGGATACGGAGATTACATCCATTGAAGCTTTTCAGGATATCATGGATCGTTTGACAAAGGGTGATGTTATCATCATGAAGATCCGAAGGAAAAACACCAGCTTTCATGGATTCGTAGAAGTTCCGTACTAGATCGCCCATCGTCTGACAAATTGACATACCTCTCAATTGTACCAGTATTTTCATTGGCATCGTATATATATGAAATTTAATGTTTTACAGCGATTTGAATCTCATGGCATAATTTTTGAATATTTGTAAGTTAATTATCCATAGATAAAAGGAGAAAGCCTTGATCGATAAAAACGAGGAATATAAAATAGAGGTTTCGCATGAAGACGAGGGACCTGATGTCAACGGAAATGCGGATGAACATGAAAAGTCCGACGACGATGGTCGTTTGCTGAACAGGTTGCAGCGATTGCAGGCTGAGTTCGAAAACTATAAAAAACGGGAGGAGAGAGAAAAGGGACAGCTCTCTTCCTATGTTAAAGGACAACTCGTTTCCACGATTCTTCCGATTATTGACGATATGGAGCGACTTTTAAAACACGAAGAATCGGATGAAAATAATGTGATGGAAGGCGTGCGTGCAATTTATATGAAACTATTATCAATACTGGAAAAGGAGGGGCTCGAGCCGATTGAGAGTCTGGGAAAAAATTTCGATCCCAATCTTCATGAAGCTGTTTCGATCGAAAGAGGCAACGAGGACATGCACAATGTGATCCTCGATGAATGGGAAAAGGGATATACGTTTAAATCAAAACTGTTACGGCCTGCAAAGGTCATCGTCTGTCAGGTGCAAGAATAAACATGGCAAAAGATTATTATGACATATTGGGTGTTAGCGAAAAAGCATCGACTTCGGATATAAAGAAGTCGTACAGAGAGCTCGCTAAAAAATATCACCCCGATGCCAATAAGGGGGATGCCGCTGCCGAAGCCAGATTCAAGGAAATTTCAGAGGCTTACAGCGTATTGAGCAATGAAGAGAAAAGGAAGAAGTACGATCAGATGCGCAAATACGGCGCCTTTGGCCCGGGAGCAGGCGGATATTCCAACGGTAATTTCGATTTCAGAGACTTCGGCGGCTTTGGCAGAGGTCAACGACCCCAGGGTGGTATCCCCTTCGAAGATCTGTTTGGTACTGAGAGTTTTGGCCTCGGTGACATTCTGGAAGGCCTCTTTAACCGCGGCGGTCGGCCGCAGGGCGCCCGGCAAAACAGCAGAAATTCAAATGGGGCGATACATTCTGAGGTCACCATTGCTTTTGAAAAAGCAATTAAGGGTGGCCCATTGAACATATCTCTGGATTCAGAGGTTGTGTGTACCGATTGCAGCGGTACTGGAGCGAAAGATGGCGCCTCACCCAGGACCTGTCCCAACTGCAATGGAATGGGATCTATCTCCATGTCGCAGGGATTCTTCTCAGTGAAGCGTCCTTGTCCGGCATGCTATGGACGCGGAACTATTATTGACGAGCCTTGTGTAACCTGCCACGGCACGGGTGTGGTGAAAAAAAGGAAGACTTTGACGATCAGTATCCCTCCCGGGGTCGATGATGGCAAGATTTTGAAGCTGAAGGGGCAGGGAAGGCCTGCTGTGAAAGGCACGACCGCGGGAGACCTCTATCTGAAAATACGGGTTTCCCCGCACCGGTTTTTCAAACGAAAGGGTGATAATGTTCATTGTGAGGTGCCGGTAGATATTATTAAAGCGATCAAAGGCACCAAAATTAAGATTAAGACAGTCTATAATAAGAGAGTCGAGTTGAAGGTGCCTCCGTGTACGAAAGATGGTAGGACATTCAAACTGAATGGACTGGGCGTACGGAGAAAAGGCAAGAGTGGAGATATGTATGTAAAGATCAATGTAATCACCCGCAGTGACCTGAGCGATGAGGAGAGAGAGCTGGTGAATGATTACGAGGGGAATTAAAATGTCAATCATAACAGGAGAATAGAACAATGAAAACATCAAATAGAGTCACCTTAATGTTCGTCGGAGCGGTTTTCGTCGGTGTGATCGCCGGATTGATCATCGCTTCGAATCTGGATTGGACCAACCATGGACTGGCGAAAGAAGATGAGGCGAGGGTTGTCGAACTGGGGTCATCCGAGCCGGCGCTCAATACAGGATTCGATCTGACGCAGCTGGAAGAGGGCTTTGTGAAGGTCTCCGAGGAGGTGATGCCCTCAGTCGTTACGATCACGAGCGCGAAGATCATTAAATACCGCAGAAATAATCCATTCTCGGAATTTTTCAATGATGATTTCTTTCGCAGATTCTGGCAGGTGCCCGATCACCGTCAATTCGATAATGAGGAGCAGGAATACCGGCAGCAGGGTCTTGGATCCGGTGTTATCGTCAGCTCGGACGGTTATATCATCACCAACAATCATGTGGTTAAGGATGCGGATGAAATTCAGGTCGTGACATACGACAAGAAGGAATATTCCGCTGAGATCATCGGACGCGACGAGAAAACAGATGTGGCAGTCATCAAGATCGATGAGAAGAATCTTACAGCAGCGCGACTCGGTGATTCAAGCAAAATGAGAGTCGGGCAGTGGGTGCTGGCCATTGGTAATCCCTTTTCGGATAAGCTGGGTCAGACGGTCACCCACGGCATTGTAAGCGCCACAGGAAGATCCAACTTTAGACTGGCAGCCTATGAGGATTTCATTCAGACGGATGCGGCGATCAATCCTGGAAACAGCGGTGGCGCCCTTGTCAATCTGCGCGGAGAGCTGATCGGCATCAACACCGCGATCATTTCCGGTGGTGGCGGCAATGTGGGCATTGGTTTTGCCATTCCTATCAATATGGCCCGTCATGTCATGGAGGAATTGATCGACAAAGGACATGTCGTGCGCGGCTGGCTGGGCGTTCAGATACAGGATCTGGATAGCGATATGGCGCAGGGATTCGGGCTCGACAGGGCGCGAGGCGCACTGGTCTCCGAAGTAATCGCTGGCAGTCCTGCTGAGAAAGCCGGAATTGAGGCCGGCGATATCGTCCTCGAAATAGACGGTAAAGAGATAGAGGATTACACCAGATTGAGCATACTCGTCGCGGCATATGAGCCTGGAACAACGGTGGAGCTGCAAGTTTTTCGCGATCAGAAGATGAAAAACATTCAGGTCACTCTCGAAGAGCGACCGGATGATGAACAGCTGGCGGCGTCGGAAAGCCCGGACGCATCGAATACCTCTGAAAAAGTCGGGCTGGTCGTCGAGGACCTCGATTCGCAAAGGGCACAGCAGCTGGGATATGAAGGTGAAAAGGGCGTCCTGGTTGTTTCCGTGAAGAGCGGGAGTGTTGCATACCGCGAAGGATTCAGAAAAAATGATCTGATCAAGTCGATCAACAGAAAGACGGTACGCAATGTCAACGATTTCGAAAAGATCATGGATTCAATTAAGGCCGGTGATATCGTATTCATGAGAGTCCTGAAGGATACTGATCACTATTTTATTTCATTCAAGATGCCAAAAGAGTAGAAGGAGTTCGGTGAATGCCTACGTATGAATATAAGTGCGATGATTGTGGTTATTTTTTTGAGGAATTTCAATCCATAACAGCAGATCCGCTTAAAATCTGCCCGAAATGCGGAGGGTCAGTGAAACGAATCATCGGTTCGGGAAATGGATTTCTTTTCAAGGGTTCCGGTTTTTATATCACCGATTATCGCAGCGACAGTTATCAAAAAGCAAAGCAAAAGGCAGAATCTCCTTCGACTGCAGCGACAGACAAGAGCAAGAATAAGTCTGGAAAAACAAAGGCAGAATGACGTATTTGGTATGACATATCGGCAGACTTTCTGCGCCGGCATTGAATACGTGGAGATTGAGTAGGGCCTGTAAGTTAATAATATAAATTAGCTTACAGGCTTTTTTTATTCATTGGCATAAAACTTGCAATCAGAAACATAACATAGTTTTGAAAATAATACACCTTGAAGGAGGCTATATAAATGAGTAAGATAATTGGTATTGACTTGGGAACGACAAACTCTTGTGTATCCGTTATGGAAGGTGGAGAACCGGTCGTTATACCGAGTTCAGAGGGAGGAAGAACAACGCCATCCGTAGTTGCTTTCACGAAAGATGGTGAACGACTTGTCGGTCAGGTCGCTAAAAGGCAGGCGATCACGAATCCGACTCAAACGATATACTCGATCAAACGTTTCATGGGCAGACGATTTGATGAGGTGAGTACGGAAATAGATGAAGTTCCTTATAAAGTCGTCAGCGGTAAAAATGGTGTTGCCCGCGTACAGATTGGTGACAAGGAATATTCACCCCAGGAGATATCGGCAATGGTGCTTCAAAAGATGAAGCAGACTGCCGAGGATTATCTGGGCCAGAAAGTGACGGAAGCAGTGATCACAGTTCCGGCGTATTTCAACGACAGCCAGAGGCAGGCGACGAAAGAGGCCGGAGAGATTGCTGGTCTCACCGTGAAAAGGATCATCAATGAGCCTACAGCAGCTTCGCTGGCTTACGGACTTGATAAGAAGAAAGACGAGAAAATCGCTGTATTCGATCTTGGCGGTGGTACATTCGATATATCGATCTTGGAGATCGGCGAAGGCGTATTTGAAGTGAAATCGACGAATGGTGACACGCATCTTGGTGGAGATGATTTTGACCAACGCATCATCGACTGGATGGTAGACGAATTTCTGAAGCTTGAGGGCGTGGATCTTTCCAAGGATCCTATGTCGCTGCAACGTTTGAAAGAAGCGGCCGAAAAGGCGAAGACTGAATTATCGACTGTCTCTCAGACGGATATCAATCTTCCATTTGTGACTGCAACCGATGCCGGTCCCAAGCATCTGAACATGACATTGAGCCGGTCGAAGTTCGAGCAGCTCTGTGAAGATCTTTTTCAGAGAACGATGGGTCCATGCAAGACGGCCATCAAGGATGCCGGTTTGTCAGCGAGCGATATCGATGAAGTTGTTCTGGTAGGCGGATCCACGAGAATGCCGAAGGTTCAGCAGATCGTCAAGGAAATTTTCGGTAAAGAACCGCACAGGGGTGTGAATCCTGATGAGGTGGTCGCCGTTGGCGCCGCGATTCAGGGAGGCGTTTTAGCCGGGGACGTGAGCGATGTGCTTCTTCTGGATGTCACTCCGCTTTCACTCGGTATCGAAACGCTCGGCGGCGTGTTTACGAAACTGATCGACAAGAATACGACGATACCGACCAAGAAATCGGAGATCTTTTCGACGGCTTCGGATAGTCAACCGTCGGTGGAGATCCATATACTCCAGGGAGAGCGCGAGATGGCTGTGGACAACAGGACGCTCGGCAGGTTCCATCTGGACGGCATCCCGCCCGCGCCACGAGGTGTGCCTCAGATCGAAGTGACTTTCGATATCGATGCGAACGGTATCCTGAATGTCGCGGCCAAGGATAAAGCGACCAACAAGGAGCAGTCCATTCGTATCGAGGCATCTACCGGACTTTCGAAGGATGAGGTCGATAAGATGGTAACCGATGCCAAGGCACACGCGGCTGAGGATAAGAAGAAGCGTGAGGCCATCGATGTGAGGAATCAGGCGGATCAGATGGTCTATCAGACTGAAAAGAATATTTCCGAACTCGGCGATAAGCTGGATGCTGAATCGAAAAATAAACTCGAGGCAGCCACTGGTCGCGTGAAAGAGGCGATAAAGACGGATAATGTGGACGAGATTAAATCGAGTCTGCAGGATCTGGAAAAGCTTTGGAATGAGCTTTCCGGCAAGATATATCAGCAGGCAACGGCCGAAGGGGCCGGAGGCCCACAGGCGGGAGGTGCCGCGCAGGCAGAAGGTGATGGCGCCGGCGCTGAAGATAAAGATGTCGAAGAGGCTGATTTCGAAGTGGTTGACGATGACAAGAAAGAGTAATCTGTAAAATGATATAGAAACACGAAAAAAGCGAGATATCACTGTCTCGCTTTTTTTTGGCAAAAATAGAGGTGATAGAGAATGAATTACGATAAATTTACGATAAAATCACAGGAAGCGATTCAGAGGGCACAGCAGGTTGCCAGCGAAAATAACCATCAGCAAATTGGAGCAGAGCACTTGCTGCTCGCGATGTTGTCGGAGAAGGAAGGCACTGTACCCTCGATCATAAAAAAGATCGGTGGCGATGTTGATATGCTGCATCAGCAGGTTAGAGAGGCGTTGACCAAACTGCCCAGGGTTCAGGGGGCAATATCGCAGACCTATCTCGGGCAGGATCTGAACAAGGTGATCGAGCTTTCTCTCAGAGAAGCAAATGGACTGAAGGATGAGTATGTGAGCACTGAACATCTGTTGATCGGCCTGGCTGAAACAAAAAGTGCTGTTTCCGGGATATTGAAGGAACAGGGCGTCACAAAGGATGCGATTTTGACTGTCCTGAGGGATATCCGTGGTAGCCAGCGCGTCACCGATCAAAATCCGGAAGATAAATATCAGGCGCTCAAGCGCTACGGCAGGAATCTCAATGACCTGGCCAGGAGGGAAAAACTCGATCCCGTCATTGGCAGGGATGACGAGATACGCCGGATTTTGCAGGTGCTTTCACGAAGGACTAAAAATAATCCGGTTCTCATCGGTGAACCCGGCGTCGGTAAGACAGCGATCGCCGAGGGACTGGCGCATCGTATCATCGAGGGAGATATTCCTGAGAATTTGAAACGGAAACAGATCGTTGCGCTGGATATGGGGGCGCTGATCGCGGGCGCCAAATTCCGCGGCGAATTTGAAGAGAGGTTGAAGGCTGTGCTCAGGGAGGTACAGGAATCCGATGGCGAGATCGTACTCTTCATCGATGAACTTCATACGCTTGTGGGAGCCGGTGCGGCTGAGGGTGCAATGGATGCGTCCAATATGCTCAAGCCTGCGCTGGCCAGAGGCGAGCTCCGGTGTATCGGCGCCACGACGCTGGACGAATACCGCAAGTACATCGAGAAAGATGCGGCGCTGGAGCGCCGGTTTCAACCTGTTCTGGTGGACGAACCAAGCGTTGAGGAGACAATCTCGATCCTGCGAGGCATCCGTGAGAAATACGAAGTGCATCATGGTGTTCGCATACTCGATTCCGCGCTGATTTCCGCGGCAACGCTGTCGCACCGCTATATTTCCGACCGTTTTTTGCCGGACAAGGCGGTGGACCTGGTGGATGAAGCGGCTTCCAAACTGCGGATCGAGATAGACAGCATGCCGGAAGAACTGGATGATGTGGAGCGCCGCATTCGTCAGCTCGAGATTGAGCGCGAAGGCATCCGGAAGGATAAGGACAAGGGATCCAAAAAGCGACTCGAGGATATCTCCAGAGAGATCGCGGATCTGGATGAGATCAGGAAGGATCTTAAAGCGCATTGGCAGCTCGAAAAGGAGATCATTCAGCGCATCAGATCCTCCAAAGAGAAGATGGATAAAATGAGAGGCGAGGAAGCCCGTGCAGAGAGAGAGGGCGACCTCTCACGCGCTGCTGAAATTCGTTACAGCAAGATCATTGAGCTTGAAAAATTACTCGATGAAGACAAAAACAAGCTGCGCGATCTTCAGAAGGACAGAAAAATGCTGAAAGAGGAGGTCGATGAGGAGGATATCGCTGAGGTGGTATCGCGCTGGACCGGTATTCCCGTCACTCAGATGATGGAGTCCGAACGCGTCAAGCTGTTGAAAATGGAAGATAGAATTCATCAGCGAATGGTAAATCAGGATGAAGCCGTCACGGCGGTGGCCGATGCGATACGGCGGGCACGTGCCGGTCTGCAGGATCAGAATCGTCCCATCGGCTCATTCATTTTTCTTGGCTCCACTGGAGTCGGCAAGACCGAGCTCGCCCGGTCTCTCGCTGAATTTCTGTTTGACGACGAGCGAGCCATCATTCGCATTGATATGTCGGAATATATGGAACGCCATTCGGTCTCGAGATTGATCGGCGCGCCTCCGGGATATGTAGGCTATGAGGAAGGCGGACAACTGACCGAGGCTGTCCGGCGCAGGCCGTATTCCGTCGTGTTGCTGGATGAGATAGAGAAAGCCCATCCCGAAGTGTTCAACATCCTGCTCCAAATACTGGATGAGGGGCGATTGACGGATAATAAGGGCAGAACAGTGAATTTCAGGAACACGATCATCATTATGACGTCTAATCTTGGTGCGAGCCTCATCATGGAGAAATCAAAGGATATCGATGATGAGAACAGGGATGCCGTGCATACTGAGATTCAGGACGAGCTCAATAAAATGCTGAAAGGAACGCTTCGGCCCGAATTTTTGAATCGAATCGATGAGGTCATTGTTTTTCATGCGTTGACGCGTGAGCATATCAGAGAGATCGTAGAGCTACAGCTGAAGCATGTCGAAAAAATGGTGGCGAAGAACGAGATGAAATTCCAGATTTCGAAAGAGGCGATCGATCATTTGGCCGGAGTTGGATATGATCCATCATTTGGAGCCCGACCATTGAAAAGGGCAATACAGAAAATGGTGGTCAATCCGATGGCGGTCAAGCTGCTCGATGGTGTTTATAAGAAGGGCGATACGATCAGTGTCTATTACGACAAAAATTCTCTTGCTTTTAAGTGAAAAAGTTACTAAATTTCCTGACTAATAACAGTGCAACGGAGGTGAGCTATGCCCAATATACTTCGCTCAGTCATTATCCTTGTCATTATTCTCAGTTTCGCTGCCGGATGCGGCGAAAGAATGACAAAAGAGCAGATGTTCGCTCTTGCAGAGAAACATGAGACTCAGGATAACTATGAATCTGCCATGAAGACGTATTCGAAGATCGTTAAAAAATTTCCGGATAGTGAAATGGCTGATCAGGCGCAGTATAAGATCGCTTATATTTATTCTAATAATCTGAATGATTTTGAGAAATCGGTGGAATCACATAAACTGTTGCTTGAGAAGTATCCGGAGAGCAAATATGCTGTTCAATCGCTCTTCATGATTGGTTTCATCTACGCGAATAATATTCAGGATCTCGAAAAGGCCAAAGAATATTACAAGAAATTTTTGGAGACATATCCGGAAAACGAGCTCGTCAGCTCCGTACAATGGGAACTCGATCACCTTGGACAGGATATCAATGAAATCGAGTTTTTAAATAAAGAGGATGACACGCAAAAGGAGGGTGTCGCAAAGTAGATGTGTCGCCATGGACTGAAAAAGCCGATCTGTTTAATTTTATTAGACGTATCGGCTTTTTTTATACAGACAATCCCGGACAGGTGGTATTCAACGTAATCTGGAACTTTATTGCGCACTTCAAGTATATATGAATGATAATTTTAGAGAGGGTAAAATGAATAGAAAAATTGCCCTGTTTTTCATCTTTTCCATGCTATTTTCGCCAATGGCCCATGCTCAGGATTCCCTGAGTACGGCACCGCCGGATATCAGGGTTATCGCGCGTGTGTCAACGAAAGAGGTTCCGTTGAATCGCAGTGTGATCTTTACTGTTCAGGTGGAGTGGGCAGGAGATCTCGCGCGGTATGAGATCAGCGAAATCGAAAATCCTGAGGTACGGAATTTCAAGATCATGTCGAATTCCAGCGCAGACAGGCGTGAGATGGAGAATAACGTCCAAAAGGCGGTCAAGACATTCGAATTTGGGTTGGCTCCTGAGGAGCTCGGTATGGGTTACATCGAGGGTGTCATTATCAAGTATCTGGATGTAGAGACCGGAGATGGGAAGCATCTGATCACCAACAGACTCGAGGTGAAGGTCGTGGATCCGTTGCCGGAA
>JAZBPW010000141.1:0-17452 GCA_036351795.1 Candidatus Zhuqueibacterota bacterium
AAATACAATTTCAAGTTATTTTTAGAGTTTGGTGTGTGTGATCACAAGCATGAAGCGGGATTGTGAGGTATATCTCATATCGAACGAAAAGGGCTGTGTCAAAAGTGTCCTAATAATTCAGGATACCACAACATTCAGATATCAGTAAGAACAGTCATTTTAAATATTGTCGCATCATGTCCTAAAACTGGACTTTTGATACAGCCCCTTCGTTACGCTAACCCAGGTATTTTCTCAGGGGATCCAGACGAGAACGGTGTCTCAGTCGACGGAGTGCTTTCTCCTTGATCTGTCGCACACGCTCACGCGTGAGTTTGAAGTGTTCGCCGATCTCCTCCAATGTCAATGGTCTGTCGCCATCGAGTCCGAAGTAGAGTTTTATGATCTCTGCTTCACGAACTTTCAGAGTCTCCAGAACCTTGTCAATCTCAATCTGAAGCGATTCTTTCATCAGAGTGTTGTCTGGTGGTGCGTAGCGATCACTTTCGATGACATCGAGAAGATTATTGCCATCCTCATCCTTGAAAGGTTCATCAAGAGACAGATGTCTGGCGGATGTCTTCAGGACGTCTGCGACTTCGAAAGCTGTCATCTCCATTTTCATCGCGACTTCATTAATGCTGGGCTCTCTTCCAAAGGCTTTCTCCAACTGCTCTAAAGCCCTGCCTATTTTATTTATAGCGCCAACTCTGTTTAATGGAAGTCGAACAACTCTCGACTGTTCAGCAAGCGCCTGCAAGATGGACTGACGGATCCACCATACCGCGTAAGAGATGAATTTGAATCCGCGTGTTTCGTCAAATCGCTGCGCTGCTTTGATGAGACCCAGATTTCCCTCGCTGATCAAGTCCTGCAGGGGCAAACCCTGGCCCTGATACTCTTTCGCGACGCTGATCACAAAACGTAAATTTGCCTTCACCAGTTTATCAAGTGCTGCAGTATCACCTTTCTTGATCAGTCTCGCGAGTCTTATCTCTTCTTCCGGCGGCAATGGAGAGTAGCCACCAATTTCTTCGAGATATTTTTCAATAGATTGTTTGGAACGACTTTCAGATATTTTTTTCTTCTTTGCCATATCTCCCTTTAAAACAAAATTACCCCTCTTAAAGACTTGTAGCAATGCAATTTACACGCGACAAGCCTGTAATGGTGCGGTAAAACGGTACAGCGAATAACTTGGCTGGAGAATTGAGGTTTGTTTCTGATGAGGTTTCCCCTCAGCTTAAATACTTTCCACGTATTTACGTTACAGGCTGCTCGTTAGCCCAGGCCAGGCTGGTAATAGAAGCAGCCATACGAACAACACGTTCCTCCATTTTACTCGAATGAATTTAGGTTGAATTTTATGTAAATATCAAGTAATATACTAAATATATTTTCATTTGTCAAGTGATTCGGACTCTTTTTTCTCATTTTTTTTCGATTTTTTTTTCAGAACGATCCGCACAAGTGTGCCTTTATCATTCAGTGTATATCTCGTATCATCCATCAGGGTACGAACGATGTAAATCCCCCGGCCGCTCTCCTTCATAAGATTCTCCGGTGCCAGTGGATCGGCGATTTCATCCACGTCAAATCCCTTTCCCTCGTCCTGGACAGTGATTATCATTTCATCATTTTTGACTATAAAATCAATGTAGACTTTCTTCTTAACATCGTTCTTATTACCATGCTTGATGGCATTATTCACAATTTCCGTAATTGAGATCGCCAGACTATCTCTTTCATCCTCGGAAAAGCCCATTCGTTTGGAGAGTTTTTCGGCATAGCTTTCCACTTCCGGTGTCTCTTCAAGATCACTATTCAGGATCAGTTGGAAATGATTCTTTCCCTTTTCAATTGCCTTCACATCATGGTCCTCGAATTTAAAACGACCACATCAATTTCAAATGAATATTATTGATGTAGTAGTTCTTCTGATTCACCTTATCAATCGTTCGCCTCGTTCCGGTGAACAAAAAGTTCAATCTCTCGTGCGGCGCGTATTTTATCCTGAGCAAAGGCCCGTAGCTGATGTAATCATTGGACCTGCCATTATCCTGCTCAACAAATTCCAAATTCTCTTTGCGCATGAAAAACACCATGCCCGGTGAGATTGACGCGCTGGGAAATGGCCTGAACTCCAGATTCGTCGTGCAATAGTGATTCTGTCTTGTTGTGATAACAACTTCAGTCCATCTATCCCAAAAAAGCTTTCCATTTTCTTCGAGCTCCAGACGATACCCAAATTGAAATGCGGTTCTGGAGCTGAGTTCGTATCTTAATCTGTTTTGCAAACGGAAATTTCGATATACAAAACTGCGTACATCAACAGGATTCGAACTCTCCTCGAAATCGTAATCCACATAATTGGCCAGCACTTCAAACGACTGGTAGAGATAAAACCTGCGGCTTGGCTGATAGAGAATATCAGGCTTCAGGCTGAAAATTCTCATCCAGTTATTATCCGCGCTCTTCTCCCCATAAATGTAAATAAGATGCTTCAAATTTACGCTTATATTCAATTTAAGTTTCAGAAATCTGTTCAGATAATGAATCGCCTGCATTGAAGAACTGATCCGCAACTCGTCCCTGTCATCATAGTTCGCCTCTTCCGGCGTATCATATTGAAATTTGCTGATCGAAAAAAAGGTCTTCAAGGTGTCTCGCGAAAAGGCGTACAGATCCAGGTTATTGGATAAAGTCAGCTGCGAAACATCATAGTCCGGTGAGACATAACTGAAACGGGAGGAAAAGGGAGAATTTTTAAGCGAATCGGGAATATCGTTTTTTTGAGTCTCGTTCGTGATGGCAACTTTGAAAACATCTCTCATGAAAGACAATTTAAGCATCAATACCATTTCGTTATAGGACACAAAGTCTCTTTTTGACCTGCCTATATTTTTCAACCTGCTGACTTCTGTACGCCTGGCAGTGATTCTTGTCCTGAACTTGAATTTTGAAAAATGATTGATGCGGTAGTTCAATATATTCGAAAATGTACCCAGATCTTCTTCAAGGCTTTCGATGCTCATTTCACTGAGATCGTACAGATCATAATTATCCGTCCTTCTTTTCATGAAATGAATGAATAGGCTGTCAGATGTGTCTTTATAAAAATGTCTGCTCACGTGATACCGCAGATCGAGATCACGGTTTTTCCGCCTGTCGAACTCATCTCCATTCATGCTGAATTTCATGCGATTGATGTACTCGTTCAATTCAAAATGAGGAAGATGAATCCCGAAATCATAAGTGACACCACGATCCAGTATATCGAAGCGCTTGTCAAATTTATATCCGAGCTTTGAGGAGATGGATATATTGCGGAGAGCACGATATTTCAGTCCGAGACTACTCGAATTCGTTGCAATGTCATTGCTGATCCCTGTCAATTTATCTGAAAATAACAGCGAGGAGACTGAGAATGTGCCAGTCCATCTTCGTGAAAATGCCCTGGTGTACTCCATATTCAACCGCTGATCATCCTTCCACTTCTTTTCATTGCCCCGTATGCGCAGAAGAGATGACCGAAAATCCTCCCTCAGCAACAATGATGCATCTTTTCCAATGTCTCCGAAGAATCCGAATCCATAATTCCAGCTGTATATATTGAAATTCTGACTAAAATTGACATCGGTTGAATATTTTCGGGGCGTCTGCGGGCTTGAATTTCCGTGGAGGAGATGGATCATCAATACAAAGATGCAGTATCTGCTCTGATTGTAAAAGCGTACATGTGACATTGGAACCTGCGTCTAGGACTCATCCTCGACATGATTTTTATACTCCGGAATGATGGCACCTCCGGAAATGACAAGCTTCAGCGCTTCCTCAACAGACATTGATAGATCGATTATCTCATCTTTTGTAACAAAAAGGAGGAATCCTGAGGTAGGATTGGGAGTCGTTGGCAGAAAAACACTGACAACATCCCGCGGCTGCAGCTTCTCCTGAACTTCACCTTTTGTGTCCTGCGTGAAAAAAGCGACAGAATAAATCCCCTTTCTTGGATATTCAATGAGAACGGCTTTTTTGAAGACCTCTCTTTTTTCCGACAGAAACGCACCGCTGATCTGTTTGATGGCCACGTAAATCCGGTTGATCAGTGGTATGCGCGTGACGATATTGTCTCCCAGCGTAAGGATCTTTCTTCCCAGGTAATTCCTGGCGATCATCCCCACCAACACGATCAACACCATAACAGTGATCAACCCCATTCCAGGAAACGCGAAAAGCCCGAATCGTTCCATCAGCCGGGAGAGGAAACCTTTCAGTATGCTGTCGGTCTTGGAAAATAACCAGGTGATGATAAACACCGTCATCACAAAGGGAAAGAGGACCAGTAAGCCGGTCAGAAAATACCCCTTCACTTTTTTCCAAATAGATTTCATCTGCTATTGGTCGCTCTTCTTGATTTTATAAACCGTTTCCCCCTCTTTCGACATCAGATGTTCCTCACGGGCGATCTTTTCAATATAATCGTTGCTATTCTGCAACAACCCTATCTCTTTCTCCAGAGACGCTTTCTCCTTTTTCAGCGCCTCTATATTCAGCAAGAGGTGTTTGCGTTCTTTTTTCAGTTCAAGATACCTGAAGAATCCATGATCTCCCTGGACGAACATGTAGACGAGAAAAAAGATGATCAGGACAATCAGATATGCCGCTTTGCGATTGACCTTTTTATTTGCCGATGATCTTTTTCTACTCATAGATTACCCGGTCATGATTTGGAATCGTAATAAAGCAGGCAGACCTCAAACCGAGAGGTCTGCCCGCGCATTTTCCGGTCTGAATGGGGCTTGCGCCCGATACTAACGTTTGCGTATTACGCTTTCTCCGGCATAAATTGCCGAATCTCCCAGTTCCTCCTCGATACGCAGCAACTGGTTATATTTACAGATTCGATCTGTACGGCAGGCAGATCCGGTTTTGATCTGCCCGGCGTTCGTCGCAACGACTACGTCGGCGATTGTCGTATCTTCCGTTTCGCCTGACCTGTGTGAAACGACCGATGTGTATCCGGCGCGCGTTGCCATCTCGATGGCATCAAGCGTCTCTGTCAATGTGCCGATCTGATTGAGCTTGATCAGAATCGAATTGCAGATCCCTTTTTCGATGCCCATCATCAGGCGCTTTGTATTGGTCACAAAAAGGTCGTCGCCTACCAGCTGAATGGCATCGCCGAGTTTATCGGTCATGATCTTCCAGCCGTCCCAATCATCTTCAGCCATTCCGTCTTCGATTGACACGATCGGATATTTGGATACCAGATCACTGTAATAATCCACCATTTTCTCCGGCGTCAGCTCCTTATTCTCGGATTTGAGAATATAGCGTTTCTTTTCTTTATCGAAGAATTCGCTGGCTGCAGGATCGAGCGCGATGAAGATATCCTCGCCAGCCTTGAAACCGGCTTTGGCAACCGCTTCCATGATGATCTCCAGAGCTTCTTCATTTGATTTGAGATTCGGAGCGAAACCGCCTTCATCGCCGACAGCCGTGTTGTATCCTTTTCCCTTTAGCACGGATTTCAGTGTGTGGAATGTCTCCGCTCCCATCCGCAGTGCCTCGGCGAAATCAGCTGCGCCGGCGGGCATGACCATGAATTCCTGTAGATCTACGTTGTTGTCAGCGTGTGCGCCGCCATTCATGATGTTCATCATCGGCACAGGAAGAACCTTCGCGTTCACCCCGCCGATATATTGATAGAGCGGCAGATCGAGAACAGACGCAGCCGCTTTCGCCACTGCCAGCGACACGCCCAGTATGGCATTCGCGCCAAGTTTCGATTTATTTTCCGTACCATCGAGATCGATCAAAAGATTGTCAACATAAACCTGTTCGGTGGCGTCCTCGCCAACAATTTCTTCAGATATGATATCATTGACATTGTCCACAGCCTTTTCCACGCTCTTGCCGAGGTATCTGGTTTTATCTCCATCTCTCATTTCGACGGCCTCATGCTCTCCGGTGGATGCTCCGGAGGGTACTGCCGCACGTCCCACGACGCCGCTCTCCAACACGACTTCCACCTCGACTGTGGGATTCCCTCTCGAGTCTAATATCTGCCTGCCAAATACATCAATAATCGTTGTCATAAATGATACTCCTTAAATTATTACGTGTGCCACGGTTGATAAATATAATTCAATAATAGTCATTTCTTAAGTCTAAATCAATGTTTTTATACCGAAAAATACAAATAGTGCGCCGAACAATGTGCAGACAGCATTCACGACATCATTGTCCACCCATTCAAATCCGGACGACAATTCCGTTTCCACGCCTCCGCAATGGATTCTCTTTTCTGTAACCTTGCCGCAGGACGGGCACCGGTACTGCGCCTGAACTGTTGCACCCAGGACGCTGTCGACGATCCCTCCCAAAAACCCGGCGAAAGTGATCACAGCGATCATACGGGAATCTGGATTGTAATATCCGGCGATCAGCGCAATCAGGGCGCTGCCGGCAAACGCTCCCAGCGATCCCAAAAACGAAACACCGCCTGATGATCCAATTGGCACCGGCTTGAAATTGAGAATACTTCGCGGCTTCTTCCCGGATAATACGCCTATCTCTGTACCCCAGGTATCCGCACTTGCCGCGGCAACTGAACCCGCAAACATTGGATAGAGAATCTCGTAAGGCCAATAATACCAAATCAGGACCAGCACTCCGGCGATACCGCCATTGGCAAGCACCTGCCAGTGATCGCGTTGGCTCGATTTCTGGAACGTGCCGCTCAACGCGCGTTTTCGGGCTTTTCCTGTTTTGGATAACAGACTGGATAAGATGAAAAACGTAAGAATAGGAAGCGAAAACTTCCATCCGCCGATACCGAATACCACCACACCCAATAAAAACGTTGCCACTGAACCGCCGCCGTCCAGAAATCGCACGCGATATGAAGCGATCGCGATCAACAAGGCCAGAATGAATCCAACCATGAAAGTCATGTAATCGGGATAACTGCTGACGAGAAAGTACATGGTGAAAGCGGCACCCAGGGGTATTGTCAGATTGTCCGATCCTTTGTAAGAGACAGATTCACATACAGTAGCGATAATCGCTGTGGCCACTGCAATCCAGATATAGTAAATCCCGGGGAATTGTATCCCGTCCAGATGTCCGAAAAGATGAAGACCAGCGTACACGATGACGGCAGAGACGATGAACATCACGGTGGATCCTTGAAGAGACTTGCGCTCTTCTCCGAATTTGTATATCACGGGATTCTTCACCCCCTCACCGATGATCGCGGCAGATGCATCGGCAAACGACAGGATAAGCATCGTGATGACAAGTATCGCCTTGTGATTATTCCAGAGCAGCAGCGTCAATATCAGAAAAGCGAGTGGATAGTAAACTGTCCCATAACTGCGCTTTGAAGTGGAATGAATGGCACGCAATCTGTCCTTGCGGATCGCAAAGAAAATGACCGGTATGAACACAGCAGTGATGATGATGACCGGCAGGCTGGAATCGAATACAAACGGGGTTGCCGCTATCAACAATCCAGTCCCAACATGCACAACCTTGCGTGTCATATCTTTATTTATATTAAACCTTTTACCAATAAAATCCGTTGTAATAAGAATAGAAACAAGTAAAAGGGCAAACAGAACACCGAGTTGTAAATCCATACTATTTTATTGCTTTTGATTTATTTTTTTGCTATACTATTTACGGATTTTTTAATTCAAAGTCAATAAGAAAGTTATCCACACGTTTGATTTTTGTATCATTCAATAAAATGATAACTTAGCGCAGATCGATTTCCTTACTAAATCATATATTGACAATATATTGAAATAAATTTGAACCGCGGTTAAATTATCAACAGAACCCATGTATCTCATCTATATGTTTTATTTATACTTACGGACGCTAAATTCAAGGCAACAATATATTCCAGCATCGACATGCGATACATCAACATCTAGTGTTCGGTTGAAATATTATTGAATTATCAAATTTGGCAACTCATGACAAAATTTGACAAGTTATTCACAGGTTATCCACACTCTGTCAATATATAGTCAGCGCAGATAAAATGCACACTAGAAAAAAAACAGAGCTCATTCTCATTCACCGGCGTGACAATCACCTTGTCGAACTCAAAAAAGCGCTCGAGCACTATTCCTACACCATATTGGCGGAAACCGATAGCGAAAAAGGATTCGAACAGATCAAAAGTGAAGTTCCCGATGCAATTTTAGCAGAATCCACGTTGGCTGAAGTAGATGGCATTCATCTATGCTGGCTGATACGACAAACCAAAGATATCGCACTCACTCCATTCATACTATTGACGGACACTGTCAATTCGGAAGAGAGGATCAACGCGTTGCGAAGCGGTGTTGATGCCTGCATTGACAGGGAGACTTCGATCCGGGAGATCCATACCTTGATCGAAACACTGACCAAAAAAGTCGAACAGATACGATCATGTGCTCATTCCATGCGAGGCAAGATACCGGACTTTTCCAGCGTTGAGCTCATGCAGATGTTGCACAACGCCAGGAAGAGCGGCATGTTGATCATATACGATGGAAAGACAACCGGTGAAATTGGTTTTTCTGGAGGCAACATGGTATGGGCGGTCTGCGGCGACAAATACGGTGAGGAGGCAGTGGTTGAATTGAGCTCCATGCAGTCCGGAACATTCCATTTCGAAATCGATAGCGTTCCCTCCAATGAAAACATAGATACACCGACAATGCAGCTCATCCTTAATTGCTGCAAGATTCTCGATGAGCAAAATGACGCGTACAGAACGGGACATATGTAACGCGCTGAGGCATGGTCGAATCTCTCATATCTTCATATTCATCGCCCCATCTCAATATTTTTTTTGCCACCCCGCTGAGATATTGCCGTCAAACGCATATTTTTATTGAAGAAATGTTACGCGGATCACATTCAACACTGCATTTTTGTTCTATCTTCATATTGCAGTGCTTTGGCATCACAATTGCATGAAGCTGAATAGTCATCATTGTTTTGGAGTTGTATCATGGCAGCATCAGCATTGAAAAAGTTTTTGGTCGGGAAAATTGCCTTCCTCATCATCATTCTGGGTGTGTTCGTGGCCGTTGCAATCGCCCGCTACCTATCAATAAATAAATATTCCGAAGCGAGCCAGTGTATCCACAACCAGGTAGTCGTGGAGACTGCACTGGCGATTGCATACGCCGAGAGCCTTGCCGTGGGAAGCAACCAGTATCCTGACGAGTTGTCTCCCTCTATGTTCGAAGACGGGATCATACCTGTCTGCCCGATCGATCATTCACCAATTGCTTATGACAAGGAGACAGGAACATCCTTTTGTCCGAACCATATCATGACGCATCAACGCAATTTCTAGTGTCACTGTTTACGGACAATATCTCGACGGACAGCACGGTACTGGTGAAGGGATTGTGTGCGATCACCAGTCTATTTGTCAGTCAGCGAAAGATGAATATCGGCGAGCTCACAGAGTCACTTAAGCATCGCCAGCTGATTTCAAACATGATGTCAATCTAGAGGTGAGAAAATTTTATCGATTGGGATCGATCCAGCGCTCCCATTCCTCATCGTACAGCTCTCCTCTCGCATTGGAGTGCACCAGTTCATAATCACCCCAACTTCTCCTGTCGACGAAAACGAACTCAACACCGCCCTGAATCGAAAAATATCGCCAGATCCGATACGCCTTGTTCTCATTACTCGAAGGAAATCTTTCTATCTCATCCGGAATGCCATAGACGAGCAGAATCCGACCTTCATCCGATCTCCACCCTTTCTTGAATCCGCGAAATTCGCGTTCGGCTGTTCTCATGCGGGTCAGATAATCATCCCGGTATTCGTTTCTGGGCGTTTCCGGTTTCTGATCCCTTTTCGCCCAGAATTGCGGCATGAACTGCCGCTTGCCATCGATATCGAGAGTCTTGTATACATTCTTCTCTTCTTTGGTGGCGATGTATGAAGACGCCCCGAACTCATTATCAATTTCTTCCTCGGTCATGGACCGATACACGCTCTCTATTAATTTCAGCGACTTCTCGGCGACCATCCGGTTGCTGGCGCTGTCCGAAGCCGCAATCTGTTCAAAGTCACCGGCACGATACACAAAGAATTTAGAGCGCCTGGATACGGACTGCGCATTGGTTGTATCCTCGACATCGATCTGAAGATAGTAAGTCCCTGATGTCAATGTGATGATATTGAAGCCACCGACTTCCACGGTTGAATTTCCGGGTTTCAATTTAGATCGCGGCGGAAATTGCCTGATGATCTGTTCATCACTGTTCAATACGCTATAGGTCACGATGTACCAGCTCGAGTCAGCCTCACCCTCCTCCTGGAGATTGTAAATTTCAGCATAGAACATCAACATCGGAAGTCCCACGCCGTAAAATCGATCCGTATTTGGTATCACCTGATAGCCATTTTTGTAGTACTGATTTTTCAGATCACTCTTTTGGATCGTAGAAGCGAATTGAATATCACTCATGTAAATCTTTTCAGAATCCACAGGATCGATCGACATTGTATACTCTTTTGATCTCGAACGTGCCGAATTCACATCCTTCAACGTAATGGTCAGGCGATATTCACCCGGCTTCAGATAAAAGTGGTTCACACTGAATAATTTCTGATTATCGACAACATCGTCCAGACTCTGGACATTATTTATATTGCTCCAGCTTCGCTGGGCGACGAGAGAATCTGATTGGAACAGCTGTGCTTCGATCTGGAACTCCGAACGGTATATGTCGTCGAGCTGCGTATATTCGAGTACATTGGTATAAACCGCAAAATAGAGCTCCACGTATACGTAATCGTCCTGGCCATTGAAACATGCATAGTCGAAGTTATAATTCAACTCTTCAACATCACCGCCCTGTGCGTACACGCATGTTGAGGCAAGGAATATGATCAATAGAATATTTTTTAACAGTGACATATGACCTCCTGCGGGTCAATCCATTTTTACGGAAACCACTTTGGAAACACCGGAATCCTCCAGCGTTACACCGTAGAGACAATCTGCGGCCTTCATTGTCATCTTGTTATGCGTCACGATAATGAACTGAGTTTCCTTTGAAAATTCACGCAAAGTTTTTGTAAAACGTTCAACATTCGAGTCATCCAGCGGTGCGTCGACTTCATCGAGTATACAGAACGGACTCGGCTTCACCAGGTAGATGGCAAACAACAGCGAGATGGCAGTCAACGCTTTTTCTCCTCCCGAGAGCAGCGTCAGCGAAGCAGGGCGTTTCCCTTTTGGATTTGCCATGATCTCGATGTCCGCTTCGAGCGGGTCATCCTCTTCAGAGAAAAAGAGGTCTGCATCGCCATTGGCGAAAAACAGCTTGAATACTTTGGAGAAATTGGCGCGTATATCCTGGAAGATCGTCACCAGTCTCTCTCTTGCCGTGTCGTTGATCTGGTTTACCGTTTGTGTGAGATTTTTCTTGGCCTCTATCAAATCCTCATGCTGTTTCGACAGAAAATCAAACCGGCTTTTTTCCGTCTCATACTCTTTCAACGCCAGCATATTCACCAGTCCAAGCGACTTGATTCGCTGCTTCAACCTTTCGATCTCTTCGACATCAGCACCCGGCTCATAGTCTTCCTCGAATGCCTCTCTCTGGAGATCGTGGCTGAAATCTTCTCCGATACTGCGATAAAGATTATCCGCTTTCAACTTCAGTTCGGCGATCCTGAGCTCTCTGTTGTGAATATTCTCGGAGATTGCTTCACGCTCAGAACGCAGTTTTCTCAGCACCTTCTCTTTTTCATCGACTTTTTCTCTCAATTGCAGCTGTTCTTCCTCGATACCGGAGACCACCTTTTCCATAGCCTCTTTTTTATCGTAGTCGCCGGTCAGCGAAGAAGAGAGTTCTTCAATGCGATTGGTAAGCTCTTCGTTTTGAGAAGCATTCTGCAGTTTCTCTTTCTTCTTGTTCTCCAAAAGCTTCTCGCTCTCCACAATGATGGACTTACTTCTTTCCAGATCGTTCCTGATGTTGGACGCTTCACCTTTCTGTTGTACAAGATCCAGGTGAAATTGATGTACTTTTTCCGACAGTGCATCCCGCTCAGCCACGATGGCATCCACCTCTTTGGTGAATTCGGAGAGACTGTCTTCGCGCGATCGCCTGACCTCTCGCTCCTTATCCAATGCCGCAGTAATATTGCGGATATCGGTCCCCATGGACTTTATCTTGTCGCCAAATTTCGATATCTCCTGATCGCTCTTTTCAATGAATTGACGCGATTCTCCGATCTTGTAACTGTTTTCGGATACGCCTAGCTTGACCGTCGAAAGTTCGTCCTCTACCCTGTCGATATCCTCTTCCAGCACACCCAACCTGGCGCGCATTGTTGTCTGCGACTGTTCCAGCTCTGATCTTTTCTTTTCGGCGTCCTCGATCTTCTTTTCGAGATCAGACAATTCCCGCTGCAGATCCTTCAATTGATCACGGCGACCGACAAAACCGGCCTCATCATGCGTTCTCTTTCCACCTTTCACGCGACCCCTGGCGCTCACCATTTCACCATCGAGTGTCACAATGTTTATCGGGTATTGTTGGAGCTGATCGAAATTTCTCTTGATCGCATCCATATCCTTGACTACCAGAGAATCCCCGATCAGCGTTTGAATCAATGTTTTAAATTCAGGACGACAGTCAACCAGTTCATCCGCCCAGCCGATCACATCACCGAAGCCGGACAGATCAGATGGCCGCTGGACTCCCGACCTTCTGTTCACTCCGTTCAAGGGTAGAAAAGTGACAATCCCTTTTCGACTCTCTTTCAACGATTCAATGCCAATGAAGGCCTGATCCATGTCCTTCGCGAGCAGGTATGTCGCTGCCTCACCGAGGACGGTTTCGATGGCAGCACGATGCGCTTCTTTCATTGAAATAATATCGGCAACAGTCCCTGTGTACCCCTGCTTTTCGACCATGAGGTGCCGAACTCCCTCTGGATAGTCGGAATAGCTTTCCAGCAGCTTTTCAACAATCCCGATACGATGCAGCACCGCGTCATGTTGATTTCGATTGCGTACGATCTCCTCTCTGGTATTTTCCAGAGTACCGTTGACCTGCTTCAACTCCCGGCTTAGTTCCGCGGACTCCTCTTTTAGAGCGCTTATTTGTCCCGTTTTATCTGCTTCGGACCTTTTCAGCTCTTCGAGTGCGTTTTCGAATGAGCGTAATTCGTGAGAGCGGGACTCCTTTCCCTGCTGTAATTCCTTGACGCGAACCTGCAGATGCTGCTCGGTCGCTTTGAGGCTCTCAAGCTGTCCCATCCGTTCCGAGATGCCATCCAGAAGTTGAAGGTTTTCATTTTCCGCCCTTTTTGCCTCTTCGCGTTTTTCAGTCAATCTGGACTCGATGCCGGCCAGTACATTTTTTTCTTCCTCATAACTCTTTTCGCTTCCGGCGATCTTCCGGGCGACTTCATCGAGGAGAGAGTTGGAGCGATCCAGAAGACTCTGATGTTCGTTCATCCTGTTCATCAAATCTTCAATTTCCCGCGTCAACCGTTCATTATTGGTCTCGATTGACTTGATGCGCTCACGGCTCACGAGAATTTCCTCTTCCCTGCTCCGGATCATATCGTTAGCTTTATTGAGTTCCTGCTGCTTGCCCCGTAGATTGGCCTCGATCTTGATGAGATCCGTTTTCAGCGATTCAACTTCTGCCTCGGAAAAAGAGGTCTGCGCCGCGCCGCTCTCTCTGTTTCGCTTGATCTCCTCAAGTTGCTCCTCGAGCGGTCCCAGTTCATTGTAATAACTGCTATACTCATAGGTCGCATGGCGAATCTCGGATTCCCGAAGCTTTTCGTTCAGCTCCTGGTATCGCTGCGCCTTGCGAACCTGCCTGCGCAGCGAGTTCACTTTGTGCTCTACCTCGCTGATGATATCCTCAACACGCACCAGATCGTTTTCAGTGGATTCCAGTTTACGATACGTGATCCTTCGTCGCTGCTTGTACTTTGTAATGCCGGATGCCTCTTCGAAGATGCGTCTCCGCTCATCGGGCTTTCCGCTTAAAATCGATTCTACCATGCCCAATTCAATGACAGAATATGCATCTCCTGCCATCCCGGTATCCATGAACAGATCATTGATATCCTTGAGCCTGCATGCCGTATTGTTGATCAGATATTGACTCTCGCCGGAGCGAAAGAGCCTTCGTGTGATGACAACTTCGGAGTAATCAACCGGAAGAATATTCTTCGTGTTTTGAACCGTAAGCGAGACCTCTGCCATGCCGAGAGGTTTCATGTTTTTGGTGCCGTTGAAGATCACATTCTCCATGCGGTCACTTCTCAGTGTACCCGCTTTCTGCTCTCCGAGCACCCACCGGATGGCATCCACCACATTGCTTTTGCCGCACCCATTGGGACCGACGATACCGATGATCCTGTCGGAAAAGGAGAACGAGGTTTTCCTGGCAAACGACTTGAATCCGACTATTTTCAGTTTATCTATGTACATGAATGTCTTTGTAAAATACACTGTCCTGTTTTCATTCGAATCAAACAAGATACTAATTTTTTTTATCTTTGTCAATTAAATTCCTTGTATTTTCCTGCTGAAATAAGTAAAATAAAGAACGGATCAAATCACCAGTCGACATGATAGCGACAGAATCATTATAACGGATTGAAGAGGGTGCACATGCATATCGGTGAAAAATTTCAGGAAAAGACAAAGTATCAACACATGCGGTCCCACAGCGACATGGTGATGGGCAAGGCGGTGCCGCCAGGACAGAAGACAATTCCGCCTGATCAAGAAATGATCAAGCTTCCCCAAACTGAAGACATCAAGGACAATGCTGCTCTGAATGTTATGATGAAACGCCGGTCCAGACGCGGCTATTCCAACGAGCCGGTTTCCATTGAAGAACTGTCGATGCTGCTCACGACAACGCAGCGTGTCGTTGAGAGTGGTCCCGGCTACTCTCTGAGAGCGGCACCCTCGGCCGGCGCCCGTCATCCACTGGAGACGTATCTCAGCATCAACCGCGTCGAGTCGCTCGAGTCCGGACTCTATCTGTATCTGCCGCAAGACCATGCCCTCATCCCGATGCGCAGTGGAAAAGATGTTTCGACGGAATTACGGCAAGCCTGCCTTGACCAGGTCATGCTGGAGCGGTCTGCGGTCAATTTCATCTGGACAGCTGTGATCGATCGAAGTCGCTGGAAATACCAGCAGCGCGCCTACAGGTATATCTATCTCGACGCCGGCCACAATTGCCAGAACCTGTATCTCGCGTCTGAAGCGCTCGGCATTGGCTGCTGTGCCATCGCCGCATTCGACGATGACGCGGTGAATCACATTCTTTCCGTAGATGGTGTCGAGGAGTTCGCCATTTACCTGGCAACGGTTGGACATGTAAAATGACAACACAGAGTCAGGAATTTCAGGCATAGTGAGGTTCATCGATCCGTGAAAAATGTGTCACCGGTGTCGAAACGAAATGAATCCAATTTTCACTTGACACTTTCACGGTTTATTATTAACTTTTTAGTTCATCTATAAACTGGATCAGGAAACACTATAATGTCATGTGAGGATGCCGACAAAACCATTATTCAGCTCGCTCTGGAGGGCGATCAGAAAGCTTACACAGAGATCCTCTGCAGATACCGCACCGCCATATATAATTTAATCTATAAAATGGTGCGGAATCATGAGGAGACCGAGGATCTCGTGCAGGAGGCATTCATCAAGGCGTTCTCATCGCTCGCCACATTCAATGAAGAGTACGCGTTCTCTACATGGCTGTACAAGATCGCAATCAACAACTGCATCGATCATTTCCGGAAAAAGAAACTCAAGACTTTTTCGATCGATACACCGATCCAGTCAAAAGACGGTGTGATCACGCGCGAGTTTTCAGACACATCATTTGTACCTGACAGGACTCTGCTGTCAAAGGAAAAGAGCAGATTGATACAGGAGGCCATCGACAGACTCCCGGAAAAATACAAGGTATCCATCGTGCTACGGCATAATGAAGACCGATCGTACGAAGAGATCAGCAAGATACTCGACATCCCGCTGGGCACTGTGAAGGCACGGATCTTTCGCGCCAGGGAGATGCTAAAAAAAGAGCTCAAGGGGAAATTATTTCCTTGACAATGAATTTAAATTTGATTATATTACCAGTTCGATTTTAGATCGTAGATCGAATTGCATATTAGTATAAAGTTGCCTATGAAAAAGCAGGTCGTTAAAAAAGTACGGGAAAGCAAAAAGAAAAAGAGCGTCTTTCCCCTGAGGTCTGAAAATTATTCAATTTTCGGCATCGGCATTCTTATCATTGTACTTGGATATGTCGCACTATCCAGAGGGCCTGCGGACAGCTTCTGGTCCCTGACAGTGGCACCCATTTTGCTGATCGTTGGTTATTGTGTTGTCATTCCATTGGCAATACTGTATAAGAGGAAGGCGCCAAAAGAGCAAATGGGCGATTAGCTCAGTTGGTTTAGAGTGCCTGCCTTACAAGCAGGATGTCACTGGTTCGAGTCCAGTATCGCCCACAGAGTTTTGATACACGGGGTCGTGGTGCAGTTTGGTTAGCACATCGGCCTGTCAAGCCGAAGGTCGCGGGTTCAAGTCCCGTCGGCCCCGCCACGAAAAGGCTATCAGCAGTGATAGCCTTTTTCTTTTCACACGAACAGTTATGGCAGACTATCTCACAATCGACTCAATCTGTACGAATGAGATCAAAATCAAGGGATCAAGATTCATTGGTGCGGCATCGCCTGCGGCGACCTTGGCAGAGGCGGATACTTATATTGCCGCTATCTCGAAGGATCATTACAACGCCACGCACAACTGTTTCGCGTATCGCATTCGCGGCGGCGGACAGATCGCGGAGCGATGCAGCGATGATGGAGAACCCGCCGGCACCGCGGGTCAGCCGATATTGGGCGTGATCACCGGCCGGGGTATCAGCAATATCGCGGTGGTGGTGACGCGATACTTCGGCGGCACGAAACTGGGCAAAGGCGGCCTTGTGCGGGCATACAGCGAATGTACGAGGGAGGTGCTGGAGAGATGTCGCATTATCAGGATGATCGAATACATTGCGATAAAGATCCAGTTTCCCTACGACATGACCGGCGCTGTGATGCATCTGATCGAGCAGGTGGGCGCGATGGTGGATGATTCGGATTACGGCCAGGATGTATCGCTGGATCTCCGGGTGCCACGCGCTGTTGGTGATGATTTCAAGCGCAGACTGACGGAAGTGACGGCCGGCAAGGCATCATATTAGCGTTTAGGCGGAGGAAAGGCGACTTTTCTTTCAAATCATTGAAAATTTTCTTGACTTTGGTCATAAAAAACCATATATTTAGTGCTACGCAATAATATTGCGGGTTGGAGTCCCGCAGAGCGGGATAGCTCGTTGGGCTGTCTGAAACTCTAAATACTCCAAAAACATATATCGCG
>JAZBPW010000142.1:0-8430 GCA_036351795.1 Candidatus Zhuqueibacterota bacterium
GAGGAGGTGGATGTGGTGATCACTTCGGCGGCAGGTTATCCGCTCGACACGACATTTTACCAGGCTGTTAAAGGTCTGACCGCCGCGCTTCCTGTGGTCAAACGGGGAGGCACGATTATTCTGACAGCGGAGTGCCGCGAGGGACTCGGCAGTCCGGAATTCACGCAGCTGGTGCATGACGTGAATGACATGGATCAGTTCATGAAAGATATTTACCGCGACGACTATTTTGTCGTTGATCAATGGCAGTTCGAGGAGCTCGTAAAGGTACTGCGCAAGGCCAAGGTCTATCTGTACGCAGAGGGTGTGAAGCAGGCGGATGAACCGAAGGTGCCGGTGATCCGGGTGATGTCGGTGGAAGAGGGGATCGAACGCGCGCTGCGGCAATATGGGGAGGATGCCAGCATCGCCGTGATTCCGAGAGGTCCGTACATTCTGGCGGATATCGAGGGCGAATAAACGGATAAATAGTAAGATTGTTGGTTGAACCACAAAGTGCACAGAGGACACAGAGAAAAGAAGGAGACAGAAGGCAGGCGTCAGGAGACAGAAAAGCCGATGTCATTCCCGTCACGCTCTGCGTGAGGAATCCAGTAATATTGCATCATCAGTGAATCCTCATGAGCGGTGGTTTGGACACATAATAGTATTCGCCGCAGAACGCCGAGAGCGCAGAGAGAAAAGAATAGACAGGATAACAGGATTGACAGGATAGTGCCTTCTGTCATGCCGAGCGTAGTCGAGGCACGGGCGTAGTCGAGGCACGGGCGTAGTCGAGGGTCGGCAGAAAGCGGAATACATACGCTCGTCATCGCGAGGAGTGATTCAGTAAAGTTGTTCGTCAAAGAGATGTCAAAAAAAGTTGTCTCGATCACACGACGTGGTGATCTCAATAGTTCGTGATAATCATGAATTAAATTGAAAACTGGAACATAGAATTCAGTGGTGAGATTCTTCGCCCGGAAAAGCGTCGGGCTCAGAATGACAGCGACTATCATGGTTATGCGTTGAGATTCTTCAAGCGAATTTTCTGCGCCCTCGAAATGACAGTGGCCTTTTAAAAATTAATACAAGGATATTATCATGTCAGACTCAAACACTATGAAAATGAACGCGCCGGTGCAGCGCCTGCGCGGTTCTCTACCCAAAATCGGAATACGTCCTGTGATCGACGGACGAAGAAAGGGCGTACGCGAATCACTGGAAGACCAGACCATGAACATGGCGAAATCAGCCGCGGCATTCATCAGTGCAAATCTCCGCCATCCAAACGGCATGAAGGTTGAATGCGTGATCTCCGACACATGCATCGGCGGCGTGGCAGAGGCTGCCGATACAGCGGAGAAATTTGCCAGGGAAGGCGTTGGCGTATCACTCACTGTGACGCCCTGCTGGTGCTATGGGACAGAAGTGGCGGATATGGATCCTTTCCTGCCAAAGGCGGTCTGGGGATTCAATGGCACTGAACGGCCGGGCGCGGTCTACCTCGCCGCTGCCCTGGCAGGATACAACCAGATGGGACTGCCTACATTCAGCATCTACGGCAGAGATGTGCAGGACAGCGATGACATATCGATACCCGGAGACGTACAGGAGAAACTGCTGCTTTTTGCCAAGGCAGGCCTGGCGGTCGCGGAGATGAGGGGGAAATCCTATCTGTCGCTGGGCAGTGTCTCCATGGGCATCGCCGGATCGGTGGTGGATCCGAATTTTTTCAGGGATTATCTGGGGATGCGGAATGAATATGTGGATATGTCGGAGTTTGTGAGACGCATTGAAGAAGAGATTTACGATCCTGAAGAGTACAAACGCGCGCTGAGCTGGGTGAAGGCACACTGCCCGGAAGGCGAGGATATTAACAGAAAGGAGACCCGGCATTCCAGAGAACGGAAGGAGTGGGAGTGGGAGATGGTCGTGAAGATGGCGATCATCACCCGCGATCTCATGGTTGGCAATCCGCGGCTCGCTGAACTGGGTTTTGCAGAAGAGGCCATGGGGCATAACGCGCTCGCCTCCGGATTTCAGGGCCAGAGGCAGTGGACGGACCATTTTCCCAATGGCGATTTTCTGGAGGCGATGTTGAATTCCTCATTCGATTGGAACGGCATTCGCGAGGCTTTTGTCGTGGCCACGGAAAATGACTGTCTGAACGGCGTGGCCATGCTTTTCGGCCACCTGTTGACAGATACCTCTCAGATATTCTCCGATGTGCGGACATACTGGAGTCCGGATGCCGTGAAGCGCGTGACAGGGAAACCGTTGTCCGGTAAGGCCGGGAACGGTATTATTCACCTCATTAATTCCGGTTCCACCACGCTGGATGGCACCGGACAGCAGAGAGAAAACGGACAGGCAGTGATGAAACCGTTCTGGGAGATTACGGCGGAAGAAGTAGGGCGATGCCTGGATGCTACGAAATGGTGTCCCGCGGAGCTGGAGTATTTCCGCTGTGGTGGATTCTCCTCTCAATTCCTGACCGAGGGCGAGATGCCGGTGACCATGTCACGGATCAATCTCATTCACGGACTTGGCCCTGCGCTGCAAATTGCAGAAGGTTACACGGTTCAGCTTGAACCGGATGTGCATGAGGTGCTCAACAGGCGTACGAGTCCGACATGGCCAACCACCTGGTTTGCACCGATTTTAACCGGCGATGGTGCGTTCCGCGATGTCTACTCCGTAATGGCGAACTGGGGCGCGAATCACGGTGCCATCAGTTACGGCCATATCGGACACAAACTGATCACGCTGGCATCCATGCTGCGTATTCCGGTGTGCATGCATAATGTGGATGCTGGACGAATATTCAGGCCGGGTGCATGGAGCGCATTCGGTACGAAGGATATTGAAAGCGCCGACTATCGTGCCTGCGCGAATTTCGGATCGCTTTACGGGATCAGGTAAAACAATTCACTGCGGGATATTAATTGAACCACAGGGTGCACAGAGGACACGGAGAAAAGGAGACAGGAAGCAGGTAGACAGGAGGCAGGCAAAACGGAAAAAAGGAAAAGGGAGAACGGACAACGAATGTCAGCGAAAAACTGCATCTGTCACCCCGAGCGGAGTCGAGGGGTGGCAGGTGTGAAACAACATGACGATACATACCATTGCATTTCCGGTGTCATTTCCATTCCGCAGGCCGGGAGGAATCCAGAAACAAATGTAAGTTTACGTTAAACTTTAAGTGTTTACTGGATACTCGCTTTCGCGAGTATGACAATCACCGGCACTCAGATCTGTAGTCCACCTTTTAGGTGGAATACAGTTGTCGGTGTTAAGAAAAATGGTGCTCAAAAAAAATATGAAACTCACAGTCATTCATCAAACCGACCTGTTCCGGCCGCATCAGGATCCGGATGATCACTGGGACCTGGCGTGCGTGTACGCGCTGGCGGCAAAGGGATATTTCGATGTGGCGGGTATTCTCATCGATCATCCGCCCGCATCAGATAAGGCTCCGGACATTACCGCGGTGTCGCAGTTGAACCATATTTATGGCCTCCGAATTCCGGCCATCACAGGATCATCTATCCCACTCAATTCAAGGAATGATTCCGGCAGTGCCAATTATGGGATCGAAAACAGAGGCAGGGATTTTGTGATTTCTGCGCTTGGGAACGCGCCTGGAAAGGTCGCCATCAATATTGTCGGCTCCTGCCGCGATGTGGCCCTGGCTCTGAATGCCGATCCGGCCCTGTTCAGGGAGAAATGCGCCGCGATCTATCTGAATGCCGGTTATGGCACTCGGAATACGGACAACATCGAAGAACTTGAATACAATGTGCGATTGAACGCTGCCGCTTACGCGGCGATCTTCGACGCACCTTGTCCCCTGTACTGGTGTCCCTGTTTCGAAGATGACGCGCGCCATGTGGTCAAGGAGTGGGGGACGAACTGGGGCTTTACGCACGCGGATGTACTGAATTATCTTTCGCCAATGCTGCAACGCTATTTCATTTCGATGTATGAGCGCGAAGAAGCAGCACCATGGTTAAGGTATCTTCTGTCTCAGGATGTGAATGCCATCATCGATAGAAGAAAGGACGAGTACAGGAATATGTGGAGCACGGCCGGCATTCTCCATATGGCGGGACTGGTGGCCAACAAAGCAGGAGATCTGAAACAACCGGATGTAGAGCAGGATCATCCGGTCTATTGCTTTGAACCGATCGATGTGAGCTGCAGTGACGAAGGCATGACGCGGTGGAGTCCCAATCCGGCGGCAGAAAATCGTTTTATTTTTCACGTACTCGCGCTCGATGCGTATCAAAATGTGATGACCATGGCATTGAAAAATATTCTGATATAATATGAAAACCAAACTTTCATTACCGGTGCGCGTATGACTTTTATTAATCTTATTGTTTTATAGAACTAGGAGACATTAAATATGAAATTATCGAAAATCGCGATCATCGGTACGGGAAACCTCGGCAGATCCATCGCCAATGGATTGGTACAATCCGGCAATTACCGGGCAGGGGATATCATACTTACGCGCAGACGTTCGCAGTTGCTCGAGGATATGCGTGAACTCGGTTATATCATCGAGGAGAACAATGTGAAGGCTGTAGAAGCAGCAGATTTGATAATCGTTGCCGTCGAGCCTCAGCAAATCGATGCAGTACTTCGCGAAATTGGACCTTCACTGCAACAAGAGAAGCATGTCCTGATATCCGTAGTGACAGGTGTGCGCATCAGGCAGATCGGGAAACGCATCGGCGCAGCCGTACCCATTGTACGCGCAATGCCGAACACCGCTATTGCCGTGAAGGAATCTATGACCTGCCTCGCGTCAAACGGCATAGACGAGGCGAAACTCGATGCAGCGCGCGCAGTATTCGATACGGTGGGGAAGACGAAGGTGATCAACGAGGAAGAGATGATCGCTGCCACGGCGCTGGGCGCCTGCGGTATCGCCTTTTTTCTGAGGGCCATTCGCGCGGCTTCACAGGGGGGCATCGAAATCGGATTTCACTCCAAAACCGCATTGGAAATCGCTGCGCAGACAGCCAAGGGTGCGGCATCGTTGTTGCTCGCCATGGGAGATCATCCTGAACATGAGATCGACAAAGTGACCACGCCGAGAGGATGTACCATCGCCGGACTGAACCACATGGAACATGAAGGCTTCAGCTCTGCCATGATCAAGGGCATCACTGTTTCCGCTGAAAAAGCGGTGGGGCTCTATTCCGGGGATGAGGAATGACATTGAGAAGAAATGTTCAAATGATTACTGACATATCATGATAAAGCTTGCGTTTATCGGTGCAGGCGATCATGCCGAAAGGTGCCATGCTCCCGCACTCTCCACGTTCATGAAAGCGAATCCGGGTGTCGTCTCCGCAGCAGCTGTTTGCGATATCAACCATGAGAGATTATCTGTTTTTCAAAATAGTTTTGGTTTTCTAAACGGTTACCATAATCTCGAGGAGATGCTTGCTTCGGATATTTTCGATGCCTGTCTCTGTCTCGTGCCTGCGAAGGCTCTTGTTGAATCAATCAAGCGGTTGCTGCAACTCAACATTCCGATTCTCATTGAGAAACCGCTGGGGACGCATATTGGCGAATCGCGAGAGCTTTTCAATATGGTGAATAGCCATAATACTATTCACATGGTCTCCGCGAATCGGAGGTTCGTTCCTCTGCTCAACCAGGCGATCGCGTGGTGCCGGGAGAAAGGAAAAGTCGCCTTCGCGAAGTGCCTCTTTGCACGACCTAACCGGATTGAACCGGAATTTATATGGAGCACAGGCGTTCACGCGGTGGACGCAATGCGCCATATCGCGGGTGATGTTGTTGATTTCCATGTTGACAAGATAAATGGCGTCGAACTGAAGAACAGATGGGGGCATATCACATTTCAGTTCAGCAATGGCTGCAGCGGCAGTCTGGAATTGTTACCCACAAGCGGACAAAATGTTGAAATATATGAGTTCTATGGGCAGGGATTCTGCGCATCCGTTGAGATGCGTAACTACTTTCAAAACGTTCGTTTGCAGTGCTGGTGTGAAGGAGAGCTGGCTCTGGAAACTTTTGCAGATGATTCAAATTCGCTGTTTTGCGTCCGCGATGGCAGCTACGCGGAATTGAGCGAATTTATTGATGCGATTAGAAATCAACGCCCACCAAAACCGGTGATCCGTGATTTCATCCAGTCATCGGAGATCTGTCATGAGATAGATCGGGTTTTGGTTCAGGATCTTTAGCATAATGAATCCAAATTTTTGTGTTTTAACATGTGCCTTTCTGCCGATTACTCACTGATGTCATTCCTCCCGCCTGGCACACTGGCGTCAACCTAAGATTGAACGAATTTCTTGATGACTTTTATTTTTTGACAGGATTACAGGATAAAACAGGATTTACAAGATTATCATGTTGCATGATTTAGAATGGCTGATCAAGCAATCATCAATCTCGCATAATCAACTATTCAGTTAATTCTGTTATCCTGTCTAATTTTTTTTTAGGTTGACGCGCATGCGCTCTGCGGGACGCGGAGGAGGGCGAAGAATCTGTACCACATAATTCAACCTTCACAGCCAATTTAATGAAATTGCAGATATCTCGCCCCTACAGGGCTTCTGTATTTGTTGGTTGATCCGAATCCCCGGGCGTTGCCCGGGGCTAATATATGTCGCCCTTTCAGGGCTTTGCGTATACTGCATTATTGAGTGCAAAACACAGCATCGAAATGTGCTGCACTCCAACATACTCTTTCGCCCCGCTCACCTGCTAATGTCATTCTGAACCCGGCGTTTTTCCGGGTGAAGAATCTGTACCACAACAAATTAACCTTTCCTACAAAACCATTCTCAATAAATTTTCCAGCCAGTGTCATCGGAGTACCGATTTGCGCTTAACCGTTAACCTGAAAAATATTGTCGATCGCTTCTTAGAAAGATTGATGTCATATGTGGCATTAATTGATCAATGCACGTATAAATACTTGATTTGTTTCATTAAGATGTGTATATTATGCTGTTATTATACACATGATTGGAGAACAAGATGAGAACGAATATCGTCATTGACGACGCGTTAATGAGCGAAGCGCTTAAACTCTCTGGCTGCAAGACGAAGAAAGAGGCTGTGGAAGAGGGTTTAAAATTGCTGATCGCCCTGAGAACGCAATCCAAAATTCGGAAGTACCGGGGGAAACTTAAATGGGAGGGTGATCTTGACGAGATGAGATTAGACAAATGATTGTCGCTGATACCTCTGCATGGATTGATTATGTTAAAGGAATTGACTCTGCTCATACAGATTTACTTGACTTTGACCTGGTTCATAATCGCATCATTACAGGTGATTTGATAATCACTGAATTTCTTCAGGGTTTTCACAGCGAGAGAGACTATCGAGCAGCAAAGAAAATAATGGAAAGTTTAGAGTATCATGACTTTGTAGGGAAAGAGATTGCTCTGCAATCCGCCAAGAATTTTAGAATACTGCGGAGAAGCGGGATTACTGTACGTAAGACGATTGATGTTATTATTGCTACTTTCTGCATTGAGAACGGCTTTCAGCTGCTGCACAACGACCGCGATTTTGACTCGATGGAAGCGCTGCTTGGACTCATCGTGAGGAGATAAAAAGTTCATCCAACAATTATCCTGGTGGAGCAACGCCTGCGAATACAGGCGAAGCTCCCGTATCCCGTACTCATTTTCCCCGATGTCCGTTTATCGTTCTGGGTTTTCAAGTTTACCAATCACCGTATTCATTCTCTCTCTGCGATGTCAGCGGCCTCTGCGGTTTAAATGGATGTAATACAGTGCATTCTATTTTTCCCACATCCTAATTCTCATCCAATCCGTAGAAAAAGAGCGTGCTGAAACCGCGGTATCTGCCGTATCCTTCCGGTCTGTACCCGGGCATGTTGAGAATGGCTTCGGTATGCGGCATCTCATGTCCCATGCGGTTATGATAGTGGTTGAACATCGATTCCCAGATCATCAGTCGGCGATGCTCTGTTTCCAGGACGCGTTTTGCCGTGCCCTCCACGCCTTTCAATAGCCGGTTATCCGCTGTGGAATAGAGATCAAGTCCCTGATTCCACGCAATCTCGGCGAAACCGGCCAGCGCGCCTACGCCCATCTGCTCGTGTCCCTGATCGCGCAGTGTTTCCTGGGTCGTGCTGTCTTCCCTCACATAATATGTCATTCTGCCGTTGCCGATGCCGTTCAGATAATAATTTACCGCATGATCGAAGATGAAATCATCCTCAAGGAAGATGCCCATGGATATGAGCGCCTGTCCGATGATGGCGTCCCAGTTGCCGTTATATGACGGGATGAAGTCTCTCAGCAGCGGCCAGAACAGTGATCGCAGCCAATTCTCAAAGACTTCCTGATCCTGCTGCAGCCATCCGGAACTGGTATGACGCAGTATCTCTGCCGCGTTGGCGAGTTGAATGCCAAC
>JAZBPW010000143.1:0-2226 GCA_036351795.1 Candidatus Zhuqueibacterota bacterium
AGATGATCGTGATCGTTTTTTTTCATCATCATCCGTTTTTACATGCGGATCGATTTCGAAAATTGCTTGATGCCCGCGAATTGATGCGGGTTCTCTATGAACGCGTGCATCTGGTGCTGTTCGGTCATCAGCACGTGTCCAAAATGTGGGTGAATACCCTGGGCATTCCGTATATCCTCGCCTGCGATAATTCCCCTGGCAAAGCTCTGGCCCGTGAAATCACGATTGTGCAAAGAACGATCAGGGTGCAAGACGTGTCTCTTGAGAATATTTGGGAGAGGGTCTGAGTACGAAAAACGCCTGTTGGCAGTTCATTCACTGTCAATAGGTATTCTTCTTAACAGGCTCTCGTAATTCTCGTGCGAGTTTCCCTTGACAACCTCTTGAACATATCCTAGCGTTTAACCATTCTACCTAAAGGACCTGTTATCTGTTAAGAAGGAATGTCAGTTATGCCAAAAAGTCTTGTATATAGTCTTCTGATAGGCATGAGTCTGCTTGTAGGAGCCTGTTCAGGGCGCCGACCTGAAACGCTGGGGGTTACTGACGGAAAATTCGCGCCGTGTCCTGATTCACCGAATTGCGTCTCTTCTCAAAGCGATGATCCTGATCACGTTATCGAACCTCTGCGTTATGAAGGCACGCCTCAGGCTGCACGAGAGCAGTTACTCTCTGTCATTCGCAAGATGAAGCGCGTGAATATCATCATCGAACAGGAACACTATCTTCGTGTGGAATATACCTCAGCCGTGTTTCGATTTGTGGATGATGTTGAGTTCTTTTTTGATCCGTCAAAGAAACTGATTCATGTACGGTCGGCTTCCCGAATCGGATATTCGGATTTGGGAGTCAATCGTCAACGTGTAGAACAAATTCGGACAGCTTTTGCTGAATAAGTCGCTATGCTTGATCATTTTTCGCTGCTTGCGCCACTCTATGATCGTCTGATTGGGCCACCCAACCACGAGAAACTGCGTGATTTCCTTCGACTGCCTTCGTCGGGTTGGATGCTCGATGCCGGGGGCGGCACCGGACGCGTGTCTTCCACATTACGCCCTCTGGTCGATCATCTGGTGGTCAGTGATCTGTCTCGTCCCATGCTGCTGCAAGCGCAGCGTAAGGGGAATCTCTGCTCGATCCAGGCGCATGTCGAACGACTTCCCTTCCCTGCCGATACCTTTGAGCGTGTGCTGGTGGTGGATGCGCTGCATCATTTTTGCGACCAGCGCGAAAGCCTCGGTGATTTGCTGCGGGTGTTGAAGCCAGGGGGGCGTTTGCTGATAGAAGAACCAAATATTCATCGCGTTGTGGTGAAAGGGGTGGCGGTGGCTGAAAAACTGGCCTTGATGCGCAGCCGGTTTTTATCGCCGGAAATGATTCGGGACATCATCGCCTCTTATGGTTATTCAGCCGCTATCAGGGATCATGACCGCTTTCGAGCCTGGATTTTTGTAGATAAAGAATAACGTATGGCAACGATTGAATTACAACAGATCTGTCAACATTTTGAGAGCGCTGTGAAGGCGCATGTGGAAGAGGTGTTCAATCCGTTTACGATGATTGCCCGTCTGATGAAGAAAATGGAGTCTGAGATGACGAGCAACGTTCCCCAACGGCCATTTTCAATAGAAGATCTCAGTCTGACGATCCCGGATGGCAAAACGATGGTGATTTTGGGGCCGAGCGGATGTGGCAAAAGCACTTTATTGCGGATTATCGCGGGACTCATGCAGCCGCAGAGCGGAACGGTGCTGTATGATGGGGTTGATGTGAAGGCGATTCCGCCCGGCGATAGGCAGATTGGCATGGTGTTTCAGAATTACGCGTTGTATCCGCATTTTACAGCGAAAAACAATATTCTGTCGTATTTTCGTTTTCAGAAACAGACGCCGGAACTCGATCATCTCGCCCAGGAAAAATATCGGAAGACCAGTGAGTTGTTAGGCGTGGATATTGAGTATTTGCTGGATAAAAAGCCGACGCATCTTTCCGGTGGGGAAAAACAGCGCGTGGCTATCGGGCGCTGTATTACTCGCGATCCGAAATTATTCTTATTGGATGAACCGTTTTCCAACCTGGATCAGCCGTTACGGGAAAAATATCGGTTGCACTTAAAAAAACTCTTGCGCCATTTTCAGATCACGACGGTGTATGTCACCCATGATCAGCAGGAGGCGATGATTCTGGCGGATCTGCTGGCGATCATGAATATCGGTCAGATTGAGC
>JAZBPW010000144.1:0-5393 GCA_036351795.1 Candidatus Zhuqueibacterota bacterium
AGTTCGCGCATCTTTTTCACGCCGACGGCGAGCATGTGAAGCGGCAGCACCGGATCGAACTGGACGATCACCGGTTTGCCGCGATTTGCCTTTGCCAGCGCGCCGAGGCAGCTCCGGCGCTCCGCATAGAGCTCGTCCGCTTCCTTTACATCGTTTGTATATTTGAGCTCGATGGGATCCAGGTCTTGCAGGATTTGCACCACCGTATCCGCCTGGCTTTTTGCATCTGTTTTTGATCCGGCTGTTTGAAGCAGCAACAACATGTTCTCCTTGCCCATGCAACGTATCATCTTGTCGTCCATATATTCGAACGAATAGAGCGGAATCTGATGCTGCGCGATCTTGTCGTGAATGGCCTGCAGAACAGACTCATCCTTGAAGCTCACCCGGATGGTCCACATGTCTTCCGGGATCAGATCGCAGCTCAACGTGAGCTCCGTGATCACACCCATGGTACCCTCGGAGCCGAGAAACAATCCGGTGAGGTTGGGGCCGGTACTCTGTTTGGGACATGCCTTTCCCGTCTTGATCAGATTTCCCTCGCCATCCACGACGTTCAGGCTGAGGAGATAATTTTTAAATGTGCCCTTGGACATACCCCATGTACCGCCGGATGCTTCGGCGATATTGGCGCCGATGGTCGATATTTCATGGGATGCCGGCGCCACGGGTACCACCATTCCGTATTCCGCGAGTTTCGCATTGAGCTGGGCGCAGCTGAGCCCCGGCTCCACGACCACCGTACGGCTGACCTTGTCGATATTCTTGATCTCGCGCATGCGCGAAGGATTTAACAGAATGCCGCCGTCGCAGACAGCGCCGCCTGAAAGTCCGGTTAATCCTGCGCCTGGCGTCACGTCAATACTTTTTTCAGCCGCGAACTTGATGACTTCTTGAATCTGATCCACGCTTTCGGGATATACGACATACTCCGGTTTCGAGCGATACATCGTGGCATCACCAAACAGGTACGCGTAAAATTCTGGATTTTCCGAAGTAAACACAAAATCTTTTCCACAGATATCTTCCAGCTTTTTCCTGATATTATCCATTTTTATATCCTTTACATTTAACTTTAAATACTTGTCACTTTAGTACACAAAGGCAGTTTATTATAAATCCAGTATGATCTCATCCAGTGGACGCTTGGGAACATGATGTACAGCGTTCGAATCACGCCAATATTTTATATCTCCATCGACCTCAGCCTCTTCTATTTTCACTTCTTCCGCTGGAACGCCGAGCGCGATGATGATGAGGATATCGTAACGCTCAGGGATATTCAGCGCCTCACGCAGTTTCTTCCGCTGAATTGACCCGAAGATACAACCGCCGAGTCCTTTTTCGACCGCGCCTAACAGGATGCTTTGCGCCGCGATCCCGTGGTCGCAGCCTGCATTTTCTTTGATCTCCCTGTCGCCCAAAACCACAATATATCCGGCAGGGCGCTCACCCTCCTCAGGACCGTCCCAATCGCTCAGATATCCGGCCCACGCCAGATGATCGAAGATCAGCGCGTTCTTCTCCCGATCCACGGACAGGATGTACTTGAGCGGCTGCAGATTGGCGCCGGAGGGCGACAACCGGGCGAGATTCACCAGTTCACGCAGCATCTCTTCCCGGATGGATTCTTCCTGATGAAAACGTCTGTAACTTCTGTTTGCACTGATCAGATCGAGTATCATTTCGATTCTCCGTCCGATATCTCTTTCGGTTTGTTTCTGAACTCTGTCAACGCGGTTTCGACTTCCTCAACCAAAGACAGTGGGTATAGCTTCCTGGCCATCAATCGACGCGCATCTTTCCCTTTCTCATAAAAGGTCTCGAGTTTTTCCGGCGGTGGCGGCGGAACGATTTCAATGCCATTCTCTTTCAGCGTCTCCACCGCTTTAACATTCTCTTCCCGACTCAGCCGCGTCAATTTATCGAAATATTTTTTACTGTTGTTCAAGAGTATTTGCTGATACTCAGGGGGCAGCTTGTTGAACCTACTCCTGGATATCAGTACGGCGCCGGCAGCATCTGCCAGCGGAAATTCCATCATATACTTCACCTTGGTAAACCATTGCAGGGCGAGTATGGCCAGGGGTGAAATGTAGACGCCGTTCACCATGCCGGTCTGAAGCGCGGTCATCACATTGATCACCGAGAGCGGTATCGTGCTGATGCCGAGCGCTTTGAACGTCGCCTCTGCCACGGCATCGCCCTCCCACATCCACATTTTCACATCATTCATATCATCCAGAGTCTTCACAGGCGTATTGGTGAACATATAGACGAATCCGACCTCAGCCCATCCCAGTAAAATATACCCCTTCTCTTCGAATGAAGCAGAAAAACGATCGAAAAAATTTTCCATGATGTAATCGACTTCATCATAGTTGCGAAACAGGAAGGGTGAATCCAGTATCCGGACGTCGGGCAGAATTTCGCCAAGTCCCACGCCGGTAAAACCGGCGCTATGAAGTTGACCCAGCCGGATTTTACGCATCACGTCTTTCTCATCGCCCAGGACACCGCCGGGATATATTTTGAATCCCATCTCGCCGTTCGTCTCTTCGCGAATCGTCTTGTCGAATTCTCTCATCACATTCATCCAGGTCGATCCATCCGGTGCGAGACTGGCGAACTTGATTTGATAGACCTGAGCTGATGCAATCATGGGAATGCATATCATCAAAATTACAATCACATACTTTTTCATCATGGCTCCAAATGGGTTAGAACAATTCAGACTTTTTTTTCAGCAGGCCCGCGGCTTTCTTTTTGGCGATGGCATTGGGTAAATTCTGTTCCGGCAGGATGTCATCCGGCGCATCCAGTATTTTCAACAACGTTTTTTCAAAAAGGGGCTCATCAAATTGACGCGTGGCAAAGAAGCGCGCGTAATAGTAGTACGGGAGCAGAAATGTGTCTCCTGCGAATTCAAAACATTTCTCGAAGTGAGAACGTGACTTTTCGGGGTCGCCTCCCAGCATCGCTGGTCTGGCCGCATAGTTACTGCCGAAAAAGAGATGCGCGCCGCCATAAAAATAGCTCTCATCCAGCTCGATCACGCGCTCCATCAACAGCTGTACGCGTGGCAGGTCGGCGAGCGCCTGTGTGTTCGTGAGACTGAGATTGATCCAGTTTCCCCAGCTGTTGGCTGTCCAGAACAGCGCGGGCACATCTTTCTCTTCAAATTTATTCATCACAATCAAAAGTTCGTCGATGCTGCCCTGCAAAGCGCGTTTGAAGTCCTCATTTTTGTTTAGGATCTGCAGCCCGTAATTACGGCCCCTCAGATAGAGATCCCGGGCGCGCTCTGGAGAGTCGTCCTCAACGAATCCGAGGGCATACGACGTGAATCCCTGAGCCGCCAGGAGCAGCAGTTTATCGTTGCCCGGATCGCTTTTTATCAGTCCTTCCAGCAGCTTCAGATCCGATGCGATGGCCTGTTCCGCCAGCTCAAGATCCTTTTCTTCGTAGAGCGCTTCCATGCTGTTATCCAGCACACCACCCAGGGACCGAATCGCCATACGCTGAACACTGCATCCGGTGGAAAGCAGAAATATCAGAAGCAGTAGAAGGATGTACGAATTCTTGGTTCTCATTCGTTCTTCACCCTTTTCAAGCTCTGGAATGCCTCCACCGCCAGGATGACGGCAACCACCAGCAGCAGCACCGCGATGAGGGTCAATACAATCGTGCCGCTGAGACTGAATCCTTCGGGCCCTGCGCCATCACCGAAATATTGTGCGACAAGCTGGAGTTTCTTGTAGATCAGGATCACGAGAGCTGAGAGAGTAACCGCGAACATGAAGATCATGGGATATTTCACAAAGTCATTTTTCTCTTTTTTCCTGGCAAGCCAGACACTCACGGCGAGCAGCGCAAGAGCGGCAAGCAGCTGGTTCGCGGCCCCGAATATCGGCCATATCGGCTGATAGCTGCCTGTCAATGCCAGGATCGCTGCCGGAAGAATCGTGAAAAAAGTCGCCGCGAATCGGTTGGTGAGAAAGGCATTCCCGGATGATTTGAAAAACTCCTGAAACGCGAAGCGTCCCAATCGCGTCGCCGTATCCAGGGACGTGAGGGCGAATGCAGAGACTGCCAGCGCGGCAAAGGTGACGCCCGCCTGTACGGGAATCCCGAAGGCGTTCATGAATCCACCGACGCCATTGGCAAAGATTGCAATGGGATTGCCGATAGATTTCGCATCCCCAGGCACAAGCACGATCACGGTGATCAAGGCGATCACTGCCAGCAGGCCCTCGATAAGCATGCCGCCATATCCCACCACCTTCGCATCTTTTTCGTTATCAAGCTGTTTTGCGGTGGTACCGGATGCCACGAGCGAGTGAAATCCGGATATCGCGCCGCAAGCCACGGTCACAAAGAGTATTGGAAACATGGAACCCAGTTTCGGATCGATGAAGGCCACGAATTCAGGCGATTGAATCGCCGGATTGTGTATGAAAACACCAATAAAAGCACCGATCAATAATGAGTAGAGCAGGAAAGAATTCAAATAATCTCTCGGCTGCAGCAGTATCCATACCGGCGTCACAGATGCAATAAAAATGTATACGAGTACGATATAGGTCCAAATCTTCGAGAATACCACCGGGTCATCCGACAGCACCAGTGGATTCTTCACCCCGAGGTAGACGCAGACGAAGAGAAGCGCAACACCGACGATCGTCGCCACACTCAATGGCGCCTTGCTGCGATAAATGGACAGACCGAATATCACCGCCAGTGCGATAAACAACGTGGAGGATGTGCCGACGGCAGGGGTCTGCACAAATGTTTTGACCACGAGTATTGTGAACGCGGCAATGATCAGCACAAGGGTGGACCAGGCGAAGATCAGGAACAACTGTTTACCCTTGAATCCGACATAGGCCTCGATCACCTCGCCGATGGACTTGCTTTTATGCCGTACTGATGCAACGAGCGCTGTAAAATCATGAACAGCGCCGATAAAAATGGCGCCGATAATGATCCAGAGAAACACCGGTACCCAGCCGAACACAGCTGCGGTGATCGGACCGATAATCGGTGCCGCGCCGGCGATTGATGCAAAATGATGCCCCAAGAGCACGGGAGCTTTCGCAGGGACGTAATCGACCCCGTCACGCATGGTGTGCGCCGGCGTTTTCCGTTTGGGATCGATGCCCATTCTGCGCGCGATAAATCTTCCGTAAAATATATAGGCAACGACAAAAGAGACAATGCTGATGATGATTAACAGTAAAGAACTCATACCCACCTCCGCTCCGGGCTCAATTTAGCTGGTGAAATCCACGTTTGGTGCCTGTTGCGCGGATTTTGGTGCTTCAAAATATTCACGCTTATCGAATCCGAGCAGTCCGGCGTACAAGACCGTAGGAAATGAACGGATCTTCTGG
>JAZBPW010000145.1:0-3519 GCA_036351795.1 Candidatus Zhuqueibacterota bacterium
ATATTATAAAATTTATCTTTGCGATAGCCGACCTCCACGCGGAAATTTTCAGTAAGATTCTGTCTGGCGTACGCGTTGAAACCGACGCGCCGGTAGAAATCATGAAAATCCTCCTTCAGAAGAAGAGCGGCAAGTGTATTCTCAAACGACGGCATGATCCACCGGTCCTGCGTATCCGTCAGATCGAAGACTTCAGCGCCGATGGTAAATCTGAAATCATTGAAGACCCAGCGCTCAATGCCCACTCTGTATCTCGCCTCCTTGCTCTTGAAACCGTAACCGGCGTGACCGAAAACCTTGACATGGTTTCTGTCCAGGCGCTCGTACCGATTTTTGGGCGCCATAAATCCGAGGAAAAGGCCTTCCACCCGGTTGTACCGGAAGAGAAAATCATCCAGTTCATTCTCCTCACCGCTCCACCGGTCTACGTAATACCTGTCCTCATGGGAACGATCATATTCTCTCTCTCGCTCTCTTTCCCGTTCCCTGTCATAGTCCTCCCACGCTTCATCCTCATCATCGTATATTTTGGCGCCGGTCCACGTTGTCCTTATCACATCGCCTCCGACATACGCGCCGGGCGCTTTGAATATCTTACCACCCACGCTCACGACATTTCCCGAGACATACGCCGAAGAATCGATATCGACATCGCCGAAGATAGCAACGACATCACCATTGATCTCGCCGCGGAGAGTCGCCGTGCCCTTCATGACCACCACCTCGCCTTCGATGATCTCATTCGACTCAATCGTGGCGTCTCCAAAAAAGCGGATGACATCGTCATGACGGTTTAAATATTTCCTCTCGATGGATCGCTGAATATCCGCTTCCCGGTCATCCGCGTATTCCACATCCTCGTCCTCATCCTCGATCTCCTCCGTCTCGATGGTCACACCCGTGATCAGTGCACCGTCTTCGATGTCGCACTCACTGTCGTATGCAATCACGTGACCGTCCACGGCCGCGCTCTCGATGATCTCCACATCGCTGTCCAGCGCGATGATATCACCATCGATCTTTCCGCGCACGCTGATTTCTCCATCGACCAGGATGACATCCCCACTGATCGTCTCATATGATTCGACATCGATCTCATCATCATCGCTGAAAACATGATACGGGAATGTATACTCAGTATTGTCGCGATACTTTACAGTGATGACATCATCCTCATCAAATCGTATCACATCTCCGGCTAAAGTACTGCCGCTTTCCTTTCGAACATCGCCCTGATAACAGATAATATTGCCGAAAACAACGGCGCTGTTCTCGAGGATCACATCGCTCCGGATGCCGATCACATCGCCGTATACCGTCCCATTGACGGTGATGATACCGTCGATGACAAGAATATCGGCCCGGATCTCCTCTTTCCCGAAAATGATGACATTATCATCCCGGTATTGAATGATATCCTTCTTCTTCGCATCGGCGCCGGCCTCCGCATACAGCACGGCAAGCTCAGGCTTTGCGGCGGCAAAACCGGAGCTCGTGACAATAAAGGCGCTGACGACCAACAGAAATGCAAGTACCAGAATGATCAACAGTAGTAATTGACGCAGTTGTACAGCTTTCATTGTAAATCCTCCGAATAATCAAATAGGCTCTACAACAAGTCAAGCAACTACCATACCAGCGTCAACCATATTTAAGCATATTGATAATGCTTTGATATTAATTAAGTTACTGATACATCAAATATCATGGAGATGGAGTGAATTGAGTAGATGTGTCAATTTGACACTGTCGCTTCAGATCAATGTGTGTTTTTTTGACACAGGCCCTGAGCGAACGCTTTGCCGCATGATGTAGAAGATGAGGAAAGGCATTGTCAATAACAGAAGGAACGCCACTCTGCCGGGGAGATGCGTACCGAAGTCCAGAAGATGCACAACGCAATCGAACAGATGTTCACGCGTCCCGCGCAGTCGCTCCCCATTGAGATATACGCGACAACCGCATCGATGGTAACTCACGACCAGCTGCTGTATTTCTTCAGGACGCAGTGCGGGCATGGAAAAATATTCACAACGCGATCCATTCAAGCCGTTCAAAGGTGTGCGTACGCGTACGCTGAAACGGTCGCTTCTCTGCCCGATGGTAAAATTCCGCAACCCGGGATCGTCCGATATGCTGACGATTCGCGCCGGACCGAATTGCTGCAATTCAGCGGTCTTAAATCTCAAGGCACATGTGAATTGACTGGATTCTTTCAGAAGTTCCGTCAGCGCTTTCGCTGGATAGCGGCTCCTGATGATCTCTCCGTCTTCAAAAGAGATGCCCTCCCCGAAGTGCTCGTTATCTTTAGATCCGGTATCGATATAGTGCAAATCCAGCCCGATCCGGTCCGACAGATTTCTGAATACAGGAAGGGAATCCGGTTCAAACCTGTAATGCGCCACCAAAGCCCGGGACTGCCCGTCTGTCTCTGAGAGAATGATCTGGTCCGGATCCATGGATTGCCCGAATATTTTCAATTCATAGACAGTTCCTTTCCAGGGCCTGCTCAGATCGTTTTCGTTTCCAAGCATCAGATGATAATCCCCGGACCAGTTCGACAGCCCGTTCAGTCGAACGACTGATACAGCTGCGACCGCCAGAAGTACCGTGTAGGCTCCCAGGATGACAAACGTCCTTTTCAGCAGTCGATCTCTCATTGCAGCATAGGAGACGCGTTCCGCAATCATGGCACCTGCCAGCGCGCCCAATCCATTGGCCAGTATATCGGCGATGGTGCTCGTTCGATGCAGGAAAAGCTGCAGGCTTTCGATGGAGAAAGCGAATGCGACGCCCAGCAGAGCGATGGTTCTCTTTCTGTAGCCTGTGTACGCTTTCATCAGAAAGCCGAACGGGAGAAACAGGAGGATATTCAGCAGAAAATCGTGAACGAGTATGCCGAAAAGGAGCTTTTCCCAGAACGTCTCGTCCAGGACCAGATAACGCGCACTCATCCTGAACGGCTTCAATGTAAGCATCAGGATGATCAGCATGGTGATGATGATCAGAGAGCGAAGCTGGTTTTTCATAACGCTATTGCGGTTCCGTGGGGATGTCCTCTTCGGAAATGGACAACTTGAATCGTTCGATTTTGCCCTCGCCCGTATTCGCGATGTAAATGATCCCTTCATCATCCACGGCGATTCCGAGAGGCTCGCTGAATTCGGCAATCGCAACGCCGGTATTCCCCAAATCCACGACTCTGCCGTCCGGCGAAAATTTGTGCACATAGCAGAGATCGGTCTGTATTGTGGAATCCGGATTGACGCTAATACGCGTATACGGCGATTTCTCGACGACATAAATGAATGAATTCTCATCCACGGCGATATCAGCCGGATAGACAAATAGCGGCGGATCCGTCAAATCCATGATCGGATGTTCATTCAGTGTGTACACAGAATTGAAATTTCGATACGAGAGTTTCTGAACGAGAAAGTTGCCGCCGGTCTGCGTGAAATAGATGTTGCCATCCCCGTCCGAGGCAATCGCGCGCGGGGAGTCAACGCTTCCGGCTCC
>JAZBPW010000146.1:0-23650 GCA_036351795.1 Candidatus Zhuqueibacterota bacterium
AAGATCGAATCGAACGCGGGTGATGCAAATATCCTGCTAGGAATGACAGTACTTAAGCCCGCTGAGCTCGGCCTGAATAGTGACTACATGGATTTTGACAGTACGCATTCAAGCCTTTCATTTCAGATCAGAAACGATGGTGACTCAACCCTGTACTGGAGTGCGGAAATCACGAGCGATTCATCCTGGATCGTTCATGTTGATCCGGCAGGCGCCGCGCTTGATGGCGGAGAGGCTCAGATCATAAATGTTTTCGTATATCGATCCGGGATGCCTGCGGGAACATACAGGGACAGTCTGCGGATCATGTCAAACGCTGGCTCACAATGGATACATGCCGGCATGGATGTAGGCGAACGCTATTTTTATGTGCATCGCGTCAATTGTGGCTCTGATCGTCAATTCATCGACAATAGAGGAAATCCCTGGGGTAGCGATAAATCATACCTGTCAGGTTATTGGGGGTACAACGGAGGGGATGCCTATCAGGTCGCCGATGATATCGCAGCAACTGAGGATGATGATCTGTTCCGTTCAGAGCGATGGGGGAGCAGCGGGTACGCATTCGATGTGGAGAACGGCGTATACGATGTGTCGCTCTATTTCGCAGAGATCTATTTTGAATCACCGGGAATGCGTGTGTTCGATGTTATCGTGGAAGGGGATACACTGATTCGGGATCTGGATATATTCGCGGAGGCGGGTCACGACATGGCGTTGATCAAATCATTTCAGGTCACTGTAGCTGACAGTCAGCTGAATATCGGTTTTGTATCAGTGATCGAGGATCCGAAGATCGCCGCCATCGAGATCATCGGCGAGCGCTGGATATCGGGTGTGGTTTCAAATCCGGAAGTGTCCACGCCGCCATGGAGCCGACTCGAAGACAACTATCCGAATCCATTCAATCCGTCAACCGTCATACCATTTTCATTGAGTGAAGAGGCCTTCGTGGACCTGAGTGTCTTCAACACACTCGGGCAGCAGGTAACAACTCTCATTTACTCAAATCTTCCCAGGGGTGAACATCGTGCGATATGGAAGGCGCGCCACTCACTGCCATCAGGGATCTATTTCTATCGCATCCGGATCAAAGGCCCTGGTATAACCTGCACCGGATCCCGGAAAATGCTGTTGACCAAGTGAAAAAATCTCTTGATTCTTTATACTGATTTTCATATCATTACGTCTTATATCCACAACAGTTATCGAATATTTTAAGAAGATAGGCGTGTTTGAAAGCAAGTCATTCAAACATACAGATCGCGACCAGGAATCAATGAATCATTATACGAGGAGTCGTACGTGAAGCTATTTTCCTATTACACGGAGAAAAATCAGATCCGGATCGGCATCGAGATGGAAGGGACGTCATACAACTTCACCCAGATGTTCGAGTTTTTCAAGGATATGACAGGTGTGCCAAAGTCCCCCGAGCTTGTGTTCCTGCAGATGATGATCGAGCTGGGCATTTTCAACAAGGCGGATATCCTGGAGATATACAACACCGTATCCAATATGCGACCTCTTGACGATATACGGTTGTCCAATGACATCCGTTACGACGTCCCCATCAGCCGTCCGACCAAGATATTATGCATTGGGAGGAATTATCTCAAGCATGCGAAGGAGACCGGACACGATGCACCCTCTGAACCGATGTTTTTCGCGAAAATGCCATCAGCCATGGTTCCGCATCGCGGTTCAATCGTACTGCCGAAGGGCGTCGGCAGAGTGGATCATGAGGGCGAACTGGCTGTTGTGATCTCCAAGGAGTGCAAAAATATCGCTGAGTCGAAGGCGTTCGATTTCGTCGCCGGATACACCGTGGCAAATGATGTGACTGCCAGGGCGCTGCAGAAATCGGATACATCGATTGGGCACCCCTGGACGAGAGCGAAAGGCTTTGATACATTTCTGCCCATCGGTCCCTATCTGGTACCGGCCGGATTGATCGATGACGTTCATGATCTCGATATAAGCGTGAAAGTAAACGGAGAATTCAGGCAGAAATCCAGCACATCGAAAATGATTTTTAAAATTCCAGAGCTTATCGCACATATATCGAAACACATGACTTTAATGACGGGTGATATCATCTGCACCGGTACGCCGGAAGGCATATCCGAGCTGCATGAGGATGATATCGTGGAAGTAGAAGTGCAGGGACTTGGCAAATTGATCAGTAGAGTCACTGCGGCATAATAACAAATGGAGTCAGCACATGAAAAAAATGATGATCACAACGTTTGTACTTCTCATCGCGATATCCGCGCATGCGGATAAACGCGCGTTCAAGATAGCGGATCTGTACGATATCAGGAACGTCAGTGACCCGCAGATATCGCCTGATGGCAAAACCATCGCTTTTGTACTGTCGGAGTATCAACTCGAGAAGGGGTCATCCAATTCTGATATCTACCTGATGGATGCCGATGGCGGTAATATCAGGCAGATCACTCAAAATGAAGGCCGCGATGCGCATCCGCGCTGGTCGCCGGATGGTAAACAGCTGATGTTCGTTTCCACTCGGGAAAACGGATCGCAGATATGGCTGTTACCGGCGGGTATGGGCGAGGCGAAGCAGCTGTCGACATTGTCCACCGGGATTTCCAATCCGGAATGGACGCCTGACGGGAAATCCATTATCTACACAACCGATGTTTTCCCGGAATGTGGTGCTGACGATGCGTGCAACAAGGAATTGAACGACGGACTGGCCGACGGCCCTCTGCAGGCGCATATGTCGGACGAACTGCTGTTCAGGCACTGGAGCTACTACACCGACGGAAAGGTGACTCACACAATGCGTCTGGATGTTGAGAGCGGAGATGTAACAGATCTGACACCGGGTGAGTACAATTCACCGCCGTTTTCATTGGGCGGAGGTGGCGGATTCTCTGTCTCGCCCGATGGCAAGGAACTTTGTTTTGTTTCCAAGCGCGTGCCCGATCCGGCTGAATCCACGAATAATGACCTGTTCATCGTGCCGATGGACGGTGGAGATCCGGAGAATATCACTTCGAAGAATGAGGCTTATGACAGCGATCCGCAGTACTCACCGGATGGGAAATACATTGCCTATCGCATGCAGACGATCCCGACCTATGAGGCGGACAGGTTTCGCCTGGTGATTTACGATAGAAGCACAAAAGCAAAGAGGGTGCTTGCGGATTCGGTGGACAATCATGTGGAGAGCTACTGCTGGGCGCCGGATGGACGGAGTCTCTATTTTGTGGTTTCGGAAAAAGGGTATTCGCCGTTATACAAGGTGAGTGTCAAATCAGGAACGATTAAGAAGATAGCAAATGTCAATGCATTGTCGGGAATTCAGCTGTCGCCGAATGGTAAGTGGGTCGTTTTCACGGACAGACGCGTTCACAAACCGCTGGAATTGTATAGAGCCGCTTCCAATGGGAAGGATTTGCGCCAACTGACATTTCTCAACAAGGCGCTCGCGGACAGCGTGGATATCCGTCCTGCGGAACAGATCTGGGTGGACGGCGCCGGTGGGGTAAAGGTGCATGTCTTCATCGTCAAACCACACGGTTTCGATCCGGCGAAAAAGTATCCCCTGATTGTCAATGTGCACGGCGGCCCGCAGATGCAGTGGTCGGATGCCTTTCGCGGCGACTGGCAGGTCTACCCCGGCGCCGGGTATGTGCTTGCGTTCCCCAATCCTCACGGGTCCACTGGATACGGACAGGAGTACACAGCCGCCATCTCCAAAGACTGGGCAGGCAAGGTGATCGATGATGTGGTTTTCGTGACAAAGCATATGGCGACGCTGGATTATATCGACGCGGACCGCATCGGCGCCATGGGCTGGTCCTGGGGTGGATATGCCATGAACTGGCTGCAGGGTCATAACGACGATATGCTGTTCAAATGCTTCGTGACCATGATGGGTGTTTACGATCTGCGATCCATGTACAGCGCCACGGAGGAGCTGTGGTTCCCGGAATGGGATCTCGGCGGTACGCCGTGGGATTCGGATATCTACAAAACAATGTCGCCTTCGAACTATGTGATGAATTTCAAGACGCCCATGCTAATCATCACAGGCGAGCTGGACTACCGCGTACCTTACACGCAGAGCCTGCAGCTGTTCACGGATCTGCAGAAGATGGATGTGCCGTCACGGATCATCGTGTTCAAGAATGACGGTCACTGGCCGAATTATGTGAAATCCATGCCGTTTTACTACAACGCGCATCTTGACTGGTTTCACAAATACCTTGGCGGCGAACCGGCGCCATGGGATATGAAGAAGATGTGGCTGAATCAGATATTCGAGAGCGGGGAATAGATCGGTTTACACTGGGGACGCATCCCCAATATCTTTGAACCGCAAAGGGCGCCAGGTAGTCGAAAAGGACACAAAGCGCACGTAGAAAAAAATGATTTTTAAACCGCCGAGAACGCCCAGAACGCGTAATTTTTTCAGACAGGATAACAGGATTTACAGGATGTTGTATTGAGTTAAAAAAATGTGTTGCGAAAAGGTGTCGCACAGCTGAGAGGTGTACGACACCTGTACTTCGCCGTTGTCATTCCCGTCCCGCTCTGCGGGAGGAATCCAGAACGAAAGTGAAAATATGAATTCAATGGCGATGTCATCCTGAGGAAGACCGCGCAGCGGGATGACGAAGCCTGTCCTGAACGAAGTCGAAGGAGATCTCTACCACAAAATGTATTTAAATCACTGAGGTCTAGAACCGCGCGAAAGCGAAATGATTTTTAAACCGCCGAGAACGCCGAGACCGCTGAGATTTTTCAGACAGGATAACAGGATTTACAGGATGTTTTATTGAGTTAGAAAAATGTGTTGCGACAAGGTGTCGCACACCTGAGAGGTGTACGACACCTGTACTTCTCCGTTGTCATTCCCGTCCCGCTCTGCGCATTAGCGTCAACCTTAGGATTCAATTACATTATGTAACAATCTGAAATTATTATGCTTTCATATATCGTGCCTACGGCACTCATAAAACGTTGGCATTCTGTCTAGCTATAAATATTTCGCACCTAACGGTGCTGAAATTCAACTTTTATCGACAATAAGGTAATAAGGTTATATATTTAATAGCTCTTAATACCTTATTATGTTCATCCTGTTATCCTGTCTGCTTTATTAGGTTGACGCCAATGCGCAGAGCGTGAGCAGAATGACAGTCGCTTTTGTTTGAAGGCTTCAAGCTGTAATCTCATCCGTTCAAATCCGTTTGATCCGTCCCATCTGCGTTCTATCCGTGCCATCCTGTTATCCGCTGCTCGCAATCAATGCAAATGCCTGCTTTACCGCATCTTCAGCAGATTCCGCCCGCCGTATATTCGCATCGATCTCCCAGGTGCGCAGGCCGACAATCGGCTTGTCGAAAGCCAGCGCATAGGCGATCTCCGACAGCGTCCCGTAAAAGCCTCCCACGGCGATGACGGCATCCGCGGTTCTGACGATGATAACGTTTCTCGCTTCGGACATTCCGGTAGCGATTGGCAGATCGACATAGGGATTCGCATCGGACGTATCCATTGATGGCAGGATGCCGATGGTGAGTCCGCCGGCTTTCTTTGCTCCCCGGCAGGCGGATTCCATCACGCCGTAGAGGCCGCCGCAGATCAGAACGGCGCCTCCGGATGCTATCTCAAAGCCGACCTCTTCTGCCAGAGAATCGATCTCGGGTGTGCATCCGCTTCCCTGGCCGATTACGGCAATGATTTTCTTCCTGTCTGCCACCTTGACATATCCCTCAAATAGTACGTGAATCGTTCTAAATCCGGATACGCTGAGCACATTAGTCCGGATTTGATCATGCTCGCGCTACGGCGTCAAGCGGTGAATGAGTCTGGGAAACGGGATCGTCTCACGCACATGCTTGAGACCACAGATCCATGAGACAGTTCTCTCGATGCCAAGCCCGAAACCGGCATGGGGGACTGAACCGTATTTACGCAGATCCAGATACCAGTCGAATGCATCGAGCGGCAGATCGTGTTCCTGGATCTTGCGCTTGAGTACATCGTGATCATCTTCGCGCTGCCCGCCGCCGATGATCTCGCCATACCCCTCCGGGGCCAGCATATCTACGCACAACGCCTTGGTCGGATCTTCGGGATCTCCCTTCATGTAGAATGCCTTTACCGCGGCCGGATACCTGTGAACCATCACAGGTTGCTCGAATGCATCCGAGATCACGGTTTCATCGGTACCGCCGAAATCGTTGCCGTACTCGAAATCCAGATCAGCCTTTTTCAAAATCTCATAAGCCTCATCATAGCTGATTCTCGGAAACGGGCGTTTCACCTTTTCGAGTTTACTGGTGTCCCGCTCGAGCAGCTCGAGTTCACGGGATTTTGACTTCAGTGTTCTCTGAACGACGTATTCCACGAACTCTTCGGCAGTATCCATATCGCCGTCGAGATCGCAGTACGCCATCTCGGGTTCGATCATCCAGAATTCCGTCAGATGCCTTCGGGTCTTCGATTTCTCGGCGCGGAAAGTCGGTCCGAAACAGTAGACCTTTCCGAATGCCATGGCACCCGCTTCCATATACAGCTGTCCACTCTGGGTGAGATATGCCTTGCTGCCGAAATAGTCTGTTTCGAACAGCGTGGAGGTCCCCTCACAGGCTGCCGGCGTGAAAACAGGCGCATCGAGAAGAACGAATCCACGGTCATCGAAGAAGTCGCGACACGCGGCGATGATTTCATGCCTTACGTTTATGATCGCGTGCTGACGCGATGATCGCAGCCAGAGGTGACGGTGGTCCATGAGAAAAGTGGTGCCGTGTTCCTTGGGCGTAATTGGATATTCATCCGCCTTGTGTACGAGCTCGATATTCCGTACCTGCATTTCATATCCGCTGGGAGCGCGCTTGTCCTCGACAACCAGGCCGGTGACTGTGATGGAAGATTCCTGCGTCAGTTCATCACATAGACTGAATACTTTTTCCTCGACATCATTCTTCGAAACGACCGCCTGAATGATGCCCGACCCGTCGCGCACCATCAGGAATTTCAATTTGCCGCTGGATCTGATGTTGTACAGCCAGCCGCTGATCGTTGCTTCTTTACCCTGAAATGTTGAAATCTCACCGATGTACGTTGTGTTTTTCATTGAATGCTCCCGTACAAGTGCCTATAGTGCACTTAAGTTAAAAGTACTTAAAGTTATATTGTTTTGGTTTAAAAATATTATCATTTATCCCAGGTCTTCGGCCTTGGGATCACGTCCCATCAATTCCGCCAAAGCCTCTTTCGCATCCTTGTCCTCGAAAAGCATTTCATATACTTTCTGTGTAATCGGCATTTCTACCTTCTGCCGTCTGCTCAGTTCATACGCGGATCGCGTGGTCTTCACACCCTCCGCGACCATCACCATCTCGTCGAGGATTGTCTGCAGTTTTTTACCCTGTCCGATCTGATCACCCACATGTCGATTTCGGCTGTGGCGGCTCATGCATGTGACGATGAGATCGCCCATTCCCGACAACCCGGCAAAGGTGATTGCCTTGCCGCCCATGGCCACGCCGAGACGCGCCATTTCCGCCAATCCTCTCGGCTGCAGCGCGGCCTTGGTGTTGTCGCCAAATCCCGCACCGTCACAAATACCGGCAGCAATGGCGATCACATTCTTCAGTGCCCCGCCCAGCTCCACGCCGGTGAGGTCGTCATTCGTATATACCCTGAGGAACTGATTCATGAATGTGCGCTGTATCAGTTCGGCGCTCTGCTGCACGCTGCTGGCGGCAACGATCGCCGTGGGAATGTTACGGCTGACCTCCTCGGCATGGCTCGGTCCCGAGAGCGTCACAATATTCGATGGCCCCATCGCCGGGATTGTCTGCAGCAGCACCTCCGACATCCGCATGAATGTGTTGTTTTCGATCCCTTTGGCGACGTTCACCAGAATGACATCCTTTTTCAGTGTAATCTTTTCCACCTTTTCGGCAACTGAGCGCACGACATGAGAGGGGACTGCAAATACGATGATGTCCATGTCCCGGCACGCCTGCTCCAGATCGTCAGTAATGCCAATCGTTTCCGGGATATGCGGACCCGGAAGAAATTCCGTATTCTCTCTGCTGTCCGTCAGTTTCCGAGCGGCATCGGGTCGAAACTCCCATAATGTCACATGGTGACCGTTGAGTTCGAGTGACAATGCAAGCGCCGTACCCCAGCTGCCGGCGCCCAGCACGCCGATACGTTGTTTCCTTTCATCATGTCCCATCTGTTTTCCTTTCTCTTATGCGCGTATCGTCTGCTCAGCGAATGAGGTGATGATAGATATTCTTGATCCTCAGAAAAAAAGCTGTCGCTGCAGGACTCTGATAATCGGGGTATGTCCATTCCAATGGATGAAAAGCCCTGTTTTTATAAATTAAATGTAAATCGCCGTATATCCCTTTCCCAAGATAGATGCGGTGACTGAAATTTTTCGTGGTGGCGAGTACGATATTGGCGTCGGTCAGATATCCGGGATCGATATTTATCCTGCGATTGCCATTGACGAGGAACTGTGCCTCGATCTCGTTCGTCCGCAATTTGATGTCAATGAGCCGCTCCGGCAGGATCAAATTCTCAAAGCTGATAAATGTTTTTCTCAGCTCCGTTCCCATCTCATCTTCATAGTAGTCGGTGAAGCGAAAATCGAATATCTCCGATTCGTAATCGACTGATCCGAGTTCTGATATGAGAATCTCTTTGACGCGATAATATACGTCGTCTTCACCGAACATCAGTGCAGTGAATAACTTAACGTCGTGTGCCGGTTGTACGTGTCCCATTTATCAATCCTTTGCAATACATCATAAATTTATAAATTTAATCCACAATGTCAAGTTAAAAAAGGGATTCGACCACTCCATTTTCTCCTTGACTTTCTCAATCACATATACCTATATTTAGTTTGAGCAACAGCGATTGAAAATAGATGACTACGGAGGAGCCAGGTAGTTTCATGGACTATACGCTTCAATGTGTTGAATGCAAAAGAAAATACGAGATCAGCAGGGATATCCTGTATGCATGTCCGGTCTGTGCTCTTGGTCAAAAAGAGAACGAACCTCTCAGAGGTATGCTGCGAGTATTGCTGCCTTATGATGAGCTGGCGACTGAGTTGGACCGGTATGCATTAGAGACCCGCGATTTGCTGCCAGTCACTGAGGGTACGCTTTTAAACGATCTCTGCGGCCATACACCCTTAATCAATTCCGGGCGAGTGTGCCGCGATCTGGATTACCCCGGTCTGCGATTCAAGGATGAGGGGAAAAATCCCACGGGCACGATCGAAGACCGCGCGTCGTGTCTCATCGCCGAATTCGCACTTCATTACGGTGTTGAGCGCATTGTCGCATCGATGCGGGGACGTGCGGGTTCGTCGATGGCAGGCGTTTGCGCCCACGCCGGACTGGAATGCATTCTGCTCATGGCCGAGAATGCGAACAGGACTGAATTGGCACAGTCTCTCCTTTATGGCGCCAGGGTGCTGCCGGTTAAAGGCAATGATGATGACGTCTACAACCTGTCCATGAAATTCACGGAAAAATTCGGCGGCCTGAATCGAAACACCGCATATAATCCGTTCTCCCTTGAAGGACTGAAGACGGCAGCCATCGAAATATACCTTCAGATGGGCAACCGCGCGCCGGATTACGTCTTCATCCCGGCAACTGATGGTTCAGTGATATCCGGAATATACAAAGGTTTCTACGATCTGTTTCAGTTCGACTGGATTGAAAAAATTCCTGTACTGGTCGCAGTTCAGGCGGAGGGAAAAGATGCGCTCGTCGGAAGTATTGCTTCGGGAACATTTAATGCTGACATGGCGAGTGAAGATAAAGATCTCGGAGACGTGAATTGTCCGCAAAATGCGATCATGGCGCTGAGAGATCTGGACAAATCAAATGGTTTCGGTGTGACCGTAGACGACGCACAGATTCAGGATGCGCAGCGTTATCTGGGGCGACATGCGGGCATATGCACGGATCTCTCCGGCGCGAGCGCGTTTGCAGGGTTTCTCGAATCGAAAGAGAAACTGGACAAAGATGCAACTGCTGTTGTGTTGCTCACCGGGAGCGGGCTGAAAGGACTTGACGCGGCGCCATACGATTCGACGCTTCCGAATCCCCTGGAACCTGATATCGAAAAACTGAATGCTTCTCTTTAATAGAATGAATATAACTCTGATGTCCACTGCAAACCCGAATGAATGAAGAATTGGAATTTGGCGATATCTCCGGCAAGACATTCCGCGATATCGCGCATCAGGCAGTCGACTGGATTGCCGATTATCTCGAGAATATGGATAACTATCCGGTGCTGTCCAAAGCAAAGCCTGGTGATATCAAATCAAGTCTGCCCCGTAGCGCACCGGAGACTGCCGAAGACCCCGGTGATATCCTGTCCGATTTCGAAAAGATCATCGTACCCGGTATCACACACTGGAATCATCCGCGCTTTTTCGCCTATTTTTCTATTACCGCTTCTTACCCCGGCATTCTTGCAGAACTGCTGGCAAGCGCAATGAACGTGAACGCGATGCTGTGGAAGACATCGCCTTCGGCCACAGAGCTCGAAGAGACCGTACTGAACTGGCTGCGAAAGATGCTGGGCCTGCCCGGGACATTCGATGGCGTGATCAATGACACTGCATCGGTGAGCAGTCTCTGTGCCATGACAGCGGCCAGGGAATCATTGTCCATGGCAATCAGGGAAAAGGGTGTTGCCGGCCGGCCGGATCTCCCTGAGTTTACAATCTACACTTCTAATCAGTCTCATTCATCCATCGAGAAAGCTGCCATCGTTCTCGGCATTGGGCAGGAGAATGTCCGCAAGATCGATACGGACAGTGCGTTCCGCATGGATGCAGACGCATTAAGGAAAACCATTGCAGGTGACATCAAGGAGGGAAAGAGACCGGTCTGCGTGATCGCGACCATCGGAACGACCTCCACCACCAGTGTCGATCCGGTGAAAGCCATCGTCGATATCTGCCATGAGCATGGTATCTGGCTGCATGTGGACGCGGCATATGGCGGAAGCGCGGCGCTCCTGCCTGAGATGAAAAGCCATTTCGACGGGTGGGAAAGAGCGGATTCCATCGTTGTAAATCCCCATAAATGGCTTTTTACGCCCATCGACTGCAGCGTCCTCTATTGCCGGAAACCCGAAATTCTCAAACGCGCCTTCAGTCTCACGCCGGAGTATCTGAAGACCGAGGAAGCCGGGGATGTGAAAAACTACATGGATTACGGTGTGGCACTGGGGAGAAGGTTTCGTTCGCTCAAGCTCTGGTTCATTCTGCGCGCGCTGGGCAGACGAAAGATAGAATCGATCATCAGGCAGCATGTCGCTTTTGCGCAGGAACTGAAACAGGAGATAGAGGCACATCCGGAGTTTGAACTGCTGGCGCCCGCGCCGTTCAGTACACTTGTGTTTCGGTACGCGCCCGATGGTGCGAAACGTGACCTGAATGCGCTGAATGAAGATCTGCTGATTGCCGTCAATCGCACCGGCGACCTGTTTCTGTCACATACAAAATTGCATGGGATATACGGGATCCGCCTGGCCATCGGCAACATAAAAACCACCCGTGAGGATATAGCGCTCGCCTGGCGCATCATTCAGAGGGAAGCCGCGCGAAATGCGCTAAAGTGAACTAAAGTGCCTAAAGTGAGCTAAAGTGCCTAAAGTACTTAAAGTTGTTCAAGGGGTAAAAATTTGTTTGAACCGGGCAACTTCAGACACTTTTAACTTTATGAAATCGTTATGAGATTACCTTGTGCTTTTGCATTCACCATACTTTTATGCTGTTGTGGGAACGACATGAATAAAATCGAATCGATTTACGGACAGGGGGGCAGCGCGAATCAGCCGCTGCCGGAGGATTGGAGGCATCGTGTTCCACAACCGGTGCTGGATGACCATCCGGAGTGGATCGACATGTATTACAGGTGCTGGGAGATCGCTGCGTCGAGCGTCAGGCTGCCGAATGATGAGAACGGATTCGTCTCTCCCTATATGGATGAAAATTTTTCTCCGCAGATATTCATGTGGGATACGGCGTTTATGGTCATGTTCGGTCGCTACGCGCCCGATCTTGTGCCGGGCATCCGTTCGCTGGACAATTTCTATGTCAAGCAGCACGAAGACGGTTACATTTGCCGCGAGATCCAGGAATGGGACGGTCAGGATTTCTGGCCGAAAGCGAATCCGAACACTCTCAATCCGCCGCTCATGGAATGGGTGGAGTGGGAATGTTTTCTGCTCGGCGGGGATATCGAACGACTTGAAAGCGTACTGCCCAATCTGACGAGGCATTTCAGATGGATACAGAGTCACAGAATCAACCGTCGTGGATTATACTGGTCCAACGGACTTTCCTCAGGCATGGATAATGTGCCGAGGCCATCGATCTATCCGGCGGATGCGGATCCGACGATGCACATGGATTGGAAATCGTGGCCACTGCCCGTCGAGCCCCTGCCATCCTGGATTTGTCTGACAGCCCAACAGGCACAGTCGGCGTACTATATCAAGAAGATCGCTGAAATTGTCGGTGATGAGAAAACGCGGGATGAATACAGTGCTGAATATGAATTATTATCGAAGAAGATCAACGCGGAAATGTGGGATGATGCGAGGGGGCTCTATGTCGACCTGGAGCGTGACGGATCCATGAGCTCGGTGAAGAGCATCGCGGCGTTCTGGCCGCTGCTCGGAAAGATCGCTCCAAACGAACGGGTGGTGAGAATGATCAGGGAGCATCTGCTCAATGAAAACGAATTCAACCGGCCGCATCGTGTGCCGACGCTCTCATACGATCATCCCCTGTACAGTCCTGATGGCGATTACTGGCGCGGCAGCGTCTGGCCGCCGACCAACTACATGCTCGTCAAGGGATTGGAACAGTATGGCTTTCACCATGAGGCCATGGAGATTGTCGGGAATCATCTCATGAATATGGCCGATGTTTTCGCTGAGACCGGTACGATATGGGAAAATTACGCGCCCGAATCAGCGAAACCGGGCAGTATCTCCCGTCCCGATTTCGTGGGCTGGTCGGGCTGCGGACCCATTGCGATGCTCATCGAGAATATCATCGGGCTGAAGCTGAACGCTGCGCAGAATGAGATTCATTGGGATATCTATCGGCAGAACAGATTCGGGGTGAGAAATTTGAGCTTCAAGAGGAAGCGCGTCAGCCTCGTCGTTAATGTGACGGACAATGACGCCGAATTCACGATCGATTCTCAAGTGCCGTTTCGTTTGAAAATTAAACTGTTCGGTCGAAAAGAGTTCGAGCGAGAAATTGCAGGCGGTAAAGAAACGTTTCACGTGGCTATTTCATGGTGATTTTTTAGAAGGCAGCATTTTTATAATTTCCAACTTTAAGTACTTTCAACTTTAGCTCACTTAAGGCACTTGAATCATTGATATGAACCGATCGCGTTACATCGTTATTCTTTTCATTGGACTCATCGCGGTATCGTTCGGCGCCATATTCGCGAAAGTGATCGACGCCACGCCTTTTGTCATTGCCGCATGGCGCCTCACCATCGCGTCGGCGATCTACTACGGTGTGATGCGTGTGCGTTCGGGGGCGCTGCGGACTGCGCTGACGCGTTCCCAATGGATTATCGCCCTGATCTCGGGTCTCTTTCTCGCAATCCATTTTACTACCTGGTTCATTTCACTGAAGCATACAACCGTGGCGAGCTCTGTACTGCTGGTGGACACAGCGCCCATCTTTGTGGCGTTGGGCGGATATCTCATTCTGAAAGAAAAGCCGACACTGCTCATGATCGTGGGTATGGGCATTGCCCTGACCGGAGTGGTGCTGATCAGCTCGCTGGATTTTGCTTCTGAACAGTCGACGCTTTTCGGCAATCTCATGGCAATATGCGGCGCCATTGGCGCTGCCGGATATATTCTCGCGGGACGCCGGTTGCGCGCCGAAATGAGCACATTACACTATGTCACCGCCGTCTATTCAGTATGCGCGGTGATGCTGCTGGTGACAGTCATTGTCATCGGCGATCCGCTGTTTGGGCATGATGTCAGGAATTATCTGTATCTGTTCGGCATTGCGCTGATCCCGCAGACGATCGGGCACACCACGCTGAACTGGTCGTTGAAATACTTTTCGGCGACCACGATTTCGGTACTGCTGCTCGGTGAACCCATTGTGGCGACGTTACTGGCGTGGATCCTGTTGGGCGAACGGATTGGCGGCATGAATGTGGCAGGCGGACTTATGATCATTGCGGGACTCGCCATTGTGCTCAGGGGAGAGATGAAAAGGGGGAAAAGTGAGCAAAAGTGAGCTAAAGTATTTAAAGTTAATAAAGTACTTAAAGTTATAATGGAGCGGACAATGAAATATATCATTCCAATACTTGTCATACTCGTGGTAGCCAATTGTGGTGATTCGAAATACGGGGAGGATGATCTGATGAGCGACATCAAGGGAATCATCGATACGTCCGGCGGCACAGTTGCCGTGGCTTTCGAGGACCTGGTCACTGGTCGCAGCCTGTTCATAAACGAGAAGGAGATGATGCACGCAGCCAGTACCATGAAGACGCCGGTGATGATCGAAGTCTTCAAACAGGCGGAGGCCGGGACATTCAGCATTGATGATTCGATACTGGTGAAGAACGAGTTCAGGAGCATCGTGGACGGCAGCGTCTACTCCATGGATTTCGGTGAGGACAGCGACGATGAGATCTACAAACATCTGGGAGAGAGGCTGCCGATCCGTGAGCTGGTGTATCAGATGATCACGGTGAGCAGCAATCTGGCGACGAACATCCTGGTGGATCTGGTCGATGCCAAAAATGTGATGGAGACGATGACGTCCATCGGCGCGGAGCGCATCCAGGTGCTTCGCGGGGTGGAGGATATCAAGGCGTATCGTCTTGGCATGAACAACACCACGGACGCTTACGATATGCTACTGGTGATGAAGGCCATCGCGTTGAAACAGGTGGTGACGCCATCCGCCTGCGATGCCATGATCGGGATCCTTTCTGAACAGAAATTCCGCGACAAGATCCCGGCGCTGCTGCCAAAGGATGTGACGGTGGCGCATAAAACAGGCTCGATCACAGAGATCGACCACGACGCGGCAATCGTTTACCCGGCACCGCATCATCCCTATGTGCTGGTGGTGCTGACGAGGGGCATCCCGGATCACAAAGTGGCGCAGGAGACAATTGCAAAGATTTCAAAGCATATTTATGACTTTGTGATCGATACAGAGAACGGGTCCTGAGCGCATGTCGAAAAAGGAGCGTGTGGCAGCAGCCATTGCACATGAGAGGCCGGACAGGATCCCGATACACGATTCGTTCTGGGAGGACATTGTCATAACCCGGGTCATTGATATGAGAACAAAATCCAACTTCACATTCCTGATGATCATGTCGTTTCTTCTCAATATTTCTCTCCTTTCATATTGCGGCAAGAAGACTCCAACCAAAATCACCGAACAATACGGAAGCATTCATGGGCATGTATATTCGAATGACGAGCCCTCACAACCTGTCGCCGGTGTGGATATTTATCTGGATACCCTGCATTGCCGATCCGATGCCGATGGGGCATACCAGTTCGATGATGTCATCCCGGGACAATACACGATGAGGGCGCAATATCCGGGATTTGCGGATTACGAACAGGGTGTATCCGTCGCCAACGAGCCGGTGACGCACGATATTTACCTGACGCCAGAGGCCACGGTTCAGTACTTTTTGACAGGCACAGTCATGGATGAGGTGACTCTCGATCCATTACCCGGCGCGGTCATCGCACTCGATGGAGTCGCGGACACGACCGATGCCGCAGGATTTTACAGATTCACAGATCTGGAATTAAAAACCTATGCGATCACCGCGCAAAAAGAGCGGTATGTGACTTTCTCCGGCAAGGTCACCATTGATTCTGCGCAAACAACATTTGATATCTCGATGCAATACAATTCAGTCCTATCAGATGATATCAGCGAAAATATGACGCTCCATGCCCGGTACAGTCCCTATACCGTCAATCCTGGCAAAGACTACCTGCTAGTTTCCGGATCATCGGAGCTGAACATCGAGCCGGGAGTGAGGGTGGAATTCCACGAGGGGAAGGGGATCGATGTGCGGGGCCGACTGACCTGCGCGGGCACAGGGGATGCTCCGGTGCACCTGACGTCTCAACGAGGCGATTCCGGAATTGTCTGGAACGGTTTGAAAGTGACATCGGATCAGGGTGATATGTCTCTCTCCTTTACAAAGATCGAACATGCAACACGCGCTATCGATCTGCAGTGGGCCGGGAATATCACAATGGAATCCTGCATCATTCAGAATTCATGGTCCGGTATCAATGCGATATGGCATAACGATCTTTCTGGATTTCGAATTGACACAAGGATCAAAAACAGCATCATTCGCAATTGCCGGGAATGGGGCGGTGTCTTTCTCACGGTCAAAGAGAAGGGCACGATCACTTTTGAAAATTGCCTCATCGACAGATGCTCGCAGAATCTGATCAGACTGGAGGCGGATGTCGAATTATTAATGAAGAGCATCACGCTTTCCAATAGCGATGAAGATCGTCTCAGCGGAATCACGGTCAATGAGGTGGTGGTGAATCATGCCGATGCCGTGTACAATTGCACGCGTTCCGAAATTCTCGACAATCATTCTCCGGCAGATGGCGCCGGTATCGTAATTCGACCCGATATCTACTTTCCTGTGCCTGGGAGGGTGCTGATCTCGCACAACAATTTCGTGGGCAATGAGAGCTATGCGATCCGGAATTATCTGCCGCAGAGCCGGGTATCATTTGATAATAATTACGTCTGCGGTAATAATGGAAAACCGGAGTACGAGGTCGACCTGACAACCGACGGTTCCGGCGGCCAGACCTTCCAAACACCTGTGACGAATCCGGGGAATGTCCGGGTGTCCGATGCCGGTGCGAAGGATCTTCCCGGATTTTAAATATTCATTATTTGCTTTCTCAATATGCATATTTAATTTTTGAGATAGAAACGAGTTTGTTGTTCGGAAACAATATGTCAAAATATTTATAAAATTGCGCTCAATATAAAAACTTCTTGACATTTTTATTTTATTTATTATCTTAAATAATGATGATATGCCGGGATAACGGAAACACACGCATCCGGTAGGTTTTTCCTCACATCATATATTCTCCGCATTATCCTGCGCAGTTCTATGTTTTTAACGATCTTTCCGGTTGAATAATATGCAATTTTTTCACAAAATCATTTCACATTATCAATCCACTTTCAATTAACTCGAATGAGTTCGACGCTTAATATCCAGATCTACTATGATAAATAACGTCGCATCTTTTAAATTTAAGAACAGGAAGAACAGAGATAGAAAGTGATGCTGTCGTCTCAAGTTTCACTGAACCGCTGCTGAACGATTTTAATTCGTTTTAGTGCAGGGAGGAAGATTGAATACGAAGAAACTTTGCATTTGGGCAATTCTGCTATTTATCTTAGCCGCACAAGCTTATTCACAGCCGAATTGGGTCAAGGTTCTGGCCCGAAATGCCTCATACGCGAATGCGCACGAAGATGCTTCCGCGATAATACTCTACAAAAGAGCTGATCTTGAGATATCAAAAAGAGGATATGCGACAACACATAATTTTATTGCCTGTAAAATATTGGATGAGGATGGTGAAAGTTTCGGGATCTTATCTCAACCCATTTCACCATTCTTAAAGGTGAAAAATCTGAAAGGATGGGTGATCCAGCCCTCTGGTGAGTCAACCTCTCTGAAAAAGAATGAGATCATCACAATGAGCAACGAGATGAGCACTGGTTACTATGATGATGACCATGTGGTATATGCAGCGCCATCCAATGTAGAACCAGGGTCCATCGTCGCATTCGAGTGGAAAACCGAGGAATCTCCATATACCAGCCTGTACAACAGCTTTACATTTCAAATTCAGCAGCCGGTGATATTGGTTCAATTCAAGGTGAAAATTCCCAAAGGCTGGACATTGCTAAAATCGGAATGGAATTTGGAACATATAGAATTTTCAAAAAATGGAAATACGTATCGCTGGACAGGTAAAAACCTGCCGTATCAACCAGATGAACCTTTGTCGCCGTCCTGGCACTTCTTATCTCGATTTGTAAGGATTGCATGTTTTGATACGGAGAAAAAAGATGATCCTCATTTTGAAAACTGGAGGATGGTTGCAAATTGGATTTCAAAGATACATGATAAGCCCGCACAACCAGATCAAAGTGTTTACAGTAAAACGCAGCAAATTACTGCTGGTTTGAAAACCATTGATGATAAATTGCGAGCAATATCCACTTACTGTCAAAATGAAATCCGGTATGTTGCCGTCGAATTGGGAAAGGGGCGATGGATCCCTCGATCTGCAGCGAGGACAGTCGCGAACCATTTTGGTGACTGCAAGGATAAAACCATTCTCATGCGCGCAATGCTCAAATGTCTTGGCATTGAATCCCATTCTGTGATGGCGAATAATCATTATTATGTTGATCCCGGACTTCCCAGTCCATATCAATTTAACCACTGCTTGATTGCGATTCCATCTGCTAACACGATCAATCGGGAAAATTACTCGCAAGCGACTGTCGCTGGAATGATATTTTTTGATCCGACAGATCAATCATGTGATATCGGAGAACTTCCGAGTGAATTGCACGGAGCAAGAGTGTTGGTGTGTGCCGACCATGACACTGTGTTATACAGACTTCCGATTCCCGGTTCGGAATCAACACAAAGGATTTTTTATGCCAGAGTTCTCTTGAATGAAAATGGATCTTTTCACGCAAAGACTAAGGTCAGGGAGATTGGCAGCTTCGCATCGCAAGCCCGTCTGCGAAATCGATCAGGTTCAAAGGAGGATCAAATAGAAAATTGGCTGGCATTCTTCAGTGACCATCTGCACGGTGCTGAAATAAGCAACCTGGCCATATCAGAGAATGCCGATACTATGACTACGACATTTTCCCTTGGGGCTGCAAATATTTTACAAAGAGCGGGCCCTTTGGTCATGTTTCGACCTGATATTTTTATGAAGTCATTAACCAGCCAATTGAGTGCATCGAAGAGAATTCATCCAATATGGATGGGCTCGCCTTCGCAGATAAAGACGCATGTTGAGTGGGAATTGCCTGAAAAATGGCATCCAGAGGTGGATACGACGGAAATCAAAAATCATTGCAAGGGAGCATCAATATCTTCTCGAACGAAAATAGATGGAAATGCGTTGATCGTCAAGACCGCACATAGACGGTATGGGAAACTGATGTGGCAGGATGAATATGAAAATGCCCGTTCATTTTGGAACGATTTGAATCGTGTTAAAGAACAGACTGCATTTATAAAAACCGAATAAATACTTATCAGGAGGATTCCGGATTATGAAAAGGATGATTTTGATTGTCCTGGTTTTTCATTTGTGGGGCCTATTTCTCTCCGAATGCCAGGCAAAGGACTTTAAATGGGCAGCAGTAACGCAGGCAGAATGGGCAGTTCAGGAAGATTCGGCCAGGGGGATCGAGGACGCAGTCTATCTATTTGAAAAAATTGAGTCTGATGAGCGTAAATTGATCAGTGAAAAATGTTACTACACGATTTATCGAAGATTAAGGATATTGAGTCCTGAGGGACGAAGCTGGGGCGATATCACGATCCCATATGTACACAAGGAACAGAAGATAGAAAAGATTGCAGCGCGGACGATATTGCCGAATGGTGAGATAGTCCCGCTTCCGGAAAATCAAATATATGAAAAGGATATCTTGAAAAGTGAGGGGATAAAAATTAAACAAAAAGCGTTTTCCCTGCCTCGCCTCACAGACGATTGTATCATCGAATATTATGTCAAATTTTTTCTTCCGTCTGCTGGAGATCAATGGCAGTTTCAAAAAGAATTACACCTGCTCAAGGGTGAGTATCTCTGGAAATTTTACAGGGGCTACAATCTATCCGGCTATATCTATGACGCGATAAAAGATTATTACACGCCCAATTATCTGTTGTTGAACTTTGTCGATAAAAAAATGAACGTCCGGCAGCTACCATCATTGAAGGATCCGCATGAAGTATTATTCGAGATCGAGAATATACCTCCGTTCACACCTGAGCCATTTTCACAGCCCGATGATGTGTTGAAAGGTCAGCTGAGGTGTTATTATGGAGGAACAGTACCCCCGAGGGCCTTTTGGGGGAATCTTGACAAGGAATTGAGAGATGGTTTCAAGGAATTTACAAAGAAGAATAAACGTGTAAGAGAGGTTGTGAAACAATTCAGTGGCATGAATGATATCCCGGCAAAAGTAGGCAGAGCCTATCAGTGGTTGCAGCAAAATATTGTGAATGTCACATATGAAGATGATAGTGAAAATTACAAGGAGAACAAAAATGTAAATGATGTCATTAAGCATGGCTACGGCACATCATCAGATATCAACTTCACATTTTATGATATGCTGAGGGAGATGGGAGTCGATGCCAAGATGGCATATACAACGGATAGGGATGAAAATATATTGATATATCAGGTGAAATATTGGCAGTTTGACCGTTCTTTGGTGGCACTGCCAAATAATAAAGGTCAGTATAGTTTCTACAATCCGGGAGGAAAATATCTTCCCGAAGGTTCTGTGGCATGGTTCAACGAAGGTACAGTCTCACTCGTGGTTGGAGATATGAGCCAGTCTTTTTTCGATACACCGTGTTCTCCTGCGGCAAAGAACGATATTCGAAGATACAATGAATTGGTCCTGTCTGAAGATCTCGGGATATCGGGTAAGTCTCTGGAGCGGTGTGGTGGACACGTGGCACGGACGTATCGATTGAATTTGATCGGATCATCCCGAGATAGCAAAAGTGACTATCTCTCCAAAAAATATCAGGAGCAGTACAAAGATTGTGAATTCGATTCATTTAAAACAAGGGGATTGAATGATCTGTCGGCGAAAGTGGCTGTGGTATGTGACATTAAGTTCAACAAAGCATTGCAACCGATGGGGAGCCGGATTCTCATAAAACCCTGTGACTATATGACCCAGTGTGAAAATCCCTTTACTGCTGAGGAGCGTAAGTATATCATCATGTTTGATTATGCAAAAGAGATTACAGAGGGAGTGAGAATCACGATGCCTGAGCAGTGGCGCATCGAAGCGGTCCCTGTAGATACGACATATGAAAACGCGATTGGTCGAGTTGGCATTACGTTCAAAAAAATGAACGAGGGCAGAATGCTGGCCGTTCAAAAAACATTTTCGATAAATATTCCCATGATTAAGCCCGTCGGTTACAATCTCGTGAAAACTTTATTCGAAGAGAGACAAAAATATGCCGATATGACTGTGGTGTTGAAAAAAGAGTGAATGTTGTGATATGTAAAGTAAAGGAGATAATAACGCGGACAGTCGTATGTGGGGATATGTCCCCGAGACTCATATTGTCGGAAATGCGGGCTTCATCTACTTTTCCTGGAACAGCCGCGTTCCCATGTATAGATTTTTCAGTAAAATGCGGTTTGGCAGAATTGGGGATATTCTGTTATAAATCCATATAAGATTTTTTATTAAATTTTGTATTCTCCCACTGTCTCACGCCCCACAATGTCCCATTAAAACATCGTGAGACATCCCGGCTATTTGTCCGCCCGTATTCTGTTGCGCGCCAGAGAATTTCCTTCTGTGAACAGCTTTTGCAAGGCAGTGTCCCATTTAGCGAGTCATTGTCTCGACATTCATGAGACATTTATCATTTGTTAATGTAGTTATAACTGTATGATATTTAATGTCTTGTGTTTTTTGTAATCTCCGATGCTCGCTGGCACGTGATTTGATTCTAAGTCGAAATCAATCAAACAAAGTGTCAACGATAAAGGAGCCACTATGAAAACCGTTACGAAATCATATACTTTAATCATCCTATTTGCCCTTCTTTTCATGTCCATGGGAGTTGAGCCTGTCCTGGCCACCAGCGCGAAGCCGGGTAATATCCTCGGACCGCGTTATTATTCCAGGGGATTGCCGGTCGAATTACAATTCGAGGTAATCAACGATAGCGTACTGGCAATGGACAACTACGACTGTGATGTGATCGTCAAGGACAGTACCGGGGAAAAGGTGTTCGAGGAAAATGTGAAAGGCTCGAACCTGCCACCGTACACCACCGATACATTGTCGACGCAGACAAGCTGGACGCCGGAGGAGACAGGGAAATACCAGATCTCAGTTGAGGTTAATTTTCGATGGGATGTGATCCTGGACGATAATATCCGCTACAAGGATCAGACTGTCATCTATGAGCGGGATATCTTTGCATCGAAACTGGAACATGATGCAACGAAGATGTCATCAGACACTTCGAGTACCATGGCCTTCATGGGGCAGAGCGTGCTGGAGCCGGGAACGACAGTCCAGTCATATGACACAACAGAATTAAGTCTTTCGCTCGATGACTACGCCTACCTGGGATATATCGATTTCGATAAATCCGCGCGCTTCAGTCATCCGACAGCCGCTATCTTGTACGACGCCGTTGATACGACAAAAGCCGACACATTTCAAACAAACTACTGGCTTCTGACAGGCGGCGTCGAATATGCGTTGGACGAGGGAACGGATCTCGTTTATGGCTCTTCCCCGGAAGCAAGACCCGTTGAATCCTCCAGTACGCTCTATCAGCCGGATGTCGATTACGTACTCGGGGATTCGATCTGCGCGATCCTTGTGTCCGGGGAAGGAAAGGATGCAACTGAGCAGGCAGCATTTGATTATGATCTGGAGCTGGTTGCGAACAATCTGACAATGGAATCGCTCGGTCCGCGGCTCCCACCGTCCAGCGTCGTCCAGATGAAGAACCCGACAGCGGATCAGGTCGAAGCCAAACTGGATTCCATGCAGAAGAAATATAAAAAGGTGTACTTCTATTACTCAGGTCATGGTTCCAGGGGATACGCGAATCTCAATGGCGGGCCTCTGTTCTATGCGACACTCGCGAACCGTCTGTTCGGGATACGCGCTTCCGATCTGGTGCTTTTGCTGGATACGTGTCATTCCGGGAGCGCTATCGATGCATTCAAGGAATTTTCGATTTCGCTTGAGAGAACAAACGTAACGCTGATCACCGCGTGTGCGGCAGATACCGTTTCATACACCGATAGAATATTCATTACAGCCACGGGCGATACGATCCGCGCCGGTCTGTATACATGGAACTTCGTCCTCTGCTACGGCGATCCGGAGGCCGAGAGCGATGGCATCCCCGGGATCTCCGAAAAAGAGACATTCGAATGGGTCAAAAAGAACAATCCGGCGTTCGGCAGCAGCACGATCAATGAAAAACTGAGACCGCAGATGTTCATCAATGTGGCCACCAGACCAAGGACTCGCGTGATCGGTGTTCCACCTGCAGACCTCACAATCCATCAGAATGAGCGTATGGATTCAACGGCATATATCACAGTGCAGATGCAGACAGATCTGTTCGATACAACCACAACGGACGCGAATATCGAATCGTTTTCAGACTACCGCTACTGGTCGCTGAAGACCGATTATAAAGGCTCGGGTTATGACTGGGGCCTGGAATTTAAATATAATCTTGATTAT
>JAZBPW010000147.1:0-4437 GCA_036351795.1 Candidatus Zhuqueibacterota bacterium
ACGCTGGTCGGACAAAAGGTCGGAATATTCGGATTCGGCGCCTCCGGCAGGGAATTGGCGAAGTTGCTCATTCCGTTCTCGTGTGAAGTGAGCGCCTATTCACCGTTCGAATCCGATGATGTCTTCGAGGCATTGAATGTCCGCCGGATGCAATCCCTCGATGCGCTATTCCGCCGCAACAGGATCATCTCTGTTCATGCGTCGCTCACAAAGGAGAATTACCATGTCATCGATCGGAGGATGCTGGATCTGCTTCAACCCGGCGCTGTAATTGTGAATACGGCGAGGGGAGCGATTATTGATGAGGCCGCGCTGATCGAGGTGTTAAGAACAGGTGCTTTACGCGCTTCTCTGGATGTGTATGAACAGGAACCCTTGCCAGAGGGCAGTCCTTTGCGCGGACTTCCGAATGTGCAGCTCATCCCGCACCAGGCAAGTCCGACCTCCGACCAGTATAAAGAGATCGGGAATATCGTTGTGGACAATATTGTGAAAATTGTATCCGGGCGAATGCCTGGGAACATCATCGATGAGTCCATGTACGATTATATCACTTAGAGGTATTCAATGCTGAAAAAATGCTATTCGAAATTTGACGAAGATGAGTTCAGCCTCCGGGATTATCTGGCGATCGATAGAACGATATTGGCAAATGAAAGGACATTCCTCGCATATTTGCGCACGGCGCTGACAGTGTTCATATCAGGAGTGACTTTCATCAAATTTTTCGATGTCATCATCATTGAGATCATCGGCTGGATATTCGTCCCAATCGCGATCATCATTGCCGTCATCGGCGTCCATCGTTATAAAAAGTTTGAAAAACAGGTCGAAGAGGTCAGCGGTCCGCCGTTCGAGAGTTGAGAGTCTCCTGGGAATTCGATATGAATGTCTGTGAAATATGTGTCCGGTATATACTTACGCAAAAAAAATAACTTGACAAAGAGTGAAATTTTGGTTATAATACTTTCACGATTTCGAAAACGATTGAGCATACAATTCAAAGGTAAAAATGTCTGATTGCAAAGGAATTGCCTCCTATTGCCAGGAATGCGGTGCATGCGAGGTATCTACGGGCAATGGGAAGGATCTTTCCGATCCCAATCTCATCGAGATGATCGTCGATGAGGTCGTTCGAACGATCCATGGTGAGACCGCCGGGGACAAAACCGACTCAGCCTTGCCACTCATACCACTCGGCGTATCGAATCGCCACATCCATCTGACACAAGAAACATTTGAAAAACTTTTCGGCGCAGGTGCCGATCTTGAACGCTATCGCGATCTTTATCAGCCCGGCGACATTGCCGCGAAACAGACGCTGACGATCGTCGGCTCGAAGCTGCGCGCCATTCCGAACGTCCGGATATTGGGTCCGCTCAGAAATTACGATCAGGTCGAGCTTTCGCTGACCGATGCGGTTACACTCGGGATCAATCCACCGATCAGGAATTCGGGTGATCTCAAGGGAGCCGCTCCACTCACGCTTGTTGGCCCCAAAGGCTCTGTCTATCTTGAAGAGTGCGCGATTATTGCCATACGCCATATGCATGTCCCGGGTGACATTGCGAAACAGTTTGGCGTGGAGGATGGTGACTATTGCAAGGTCAGAATATCCGGGAAGAAAAGCACCATATTCGAAAATGTTCTGGTGCGAATCAATGATGCATGGAAACTGCAGCTGCATCTTGACACGGACGATGCCAACGCGGCGAACGTGAGATGTGACACGAAAGTTGAATTCATGGGCAAGATGCAGGCAGATATTGGGTCGTGAGCGCAGTGAACAGGAGCAGGAAGAATAGAGCATGAGGAGTCAATGAAACTCGGCAAAGTCATCGGACAGATCATTGCCACGCGTAAGGTGGAAAACGTGGTGGGCACAAAACTATATGTGGTCCGCTATCTCGATGAAAATCTCAAAGAGATGAAGAAAACGGCTGCATGTGTGGATACGGTCAATGCGAACATCGGAGATATCGTGCTGTTGTGTTCATCATCATCGGCGAGAATGACACAGATGACGCGCTACATGTGCATCGATAACAGCATAGTCGGGGTGGTGGAGATAATTTCAGGTGAAAAGCAGAACCGGTATCAAAGGGCATCATAGTGGAGATCAGACTCGAAGAACTCATCCGGCTTGTCACGGCGGAGGTTGTCAAAGAATTGAAAAAGCAGGGAGTGACTGTCATCGGCGAGGTCGGCGAGCAGGAGTCCGGCGCACAAAATGCATCCCTGCGCACGAAGTCTGAGACACCGGATATGAGCAAATACGTCACGCCTGTTCTGACCGAAAAGCATATTACGAGACTTCATGAGCTGACAGGCGAATTGATCATTCCAAAGAATACGATCATTACTCCGAGAGCCAGGGAATTGGTCAAAGAGAAGCGTTTGAGCATACGGTTTACGGATGCATCCTGAAGTCAACGATGAAAAAGTCATTCGATACAAAAAGTTGAGTATAACAAACGAGGAGATAATCAATGTCAAAAAAATCAGCGCTGGGTTTTATTGAGACCCGCGGTAATACCGGCAGTATAGTAGCGATCGACGCCATGCTGAAAACCGCTACCGTGGACCTGGTGAAAAAAGTGGAGATCGGCGGTGGATTCGTCACTTCTATCGTAAGGGGAGAAGTCGGCGCCGTCAAGTCATCCATTGAGGCCGGCGCCGAAGCGGCGGCGAAAGTGGGCGAATTGGTATGTGCCAATGTGATACCATCGGCACATGATGATGTTTTCGATCTGATCGGCGTGAAAAAATAACCGGAGGAGTAAAAATGCAAGAAGCGTTAGGTATTATAGAGACACTGGGATTTGCAACGGCCATTCAGGCGGCGGATGCGGCGGTAAAGGCCGCAAACGTGCGCTTTGCAGACTGGGTGAAGGTCGGCGGAGGCAAGGTGAACATCCTCGTTCGCGGCGATATCGCTGCCGTGAAGGCTGCCGTGGACGCCGGCGTGGCTGCGGCATCACAGGTTGGTGAAGTTCAGGGGCAGTCCATCATTCCCCGTCCGTCACAAAAATTGACGCCAAAGTTCCCGATAGACATTGTTGCTGAAAAAGCGAAATAAATCCAGAGGACAGACGTGAATATATCGAACGAAGATATACAAGGTATCGTGCAGCGCGTGGTGCAGAATGTGGCGCAACAGCAGCAAGTAGCAAAACCGCAGCAGCAGAGTGGTCCGAAGGGTGACTGGGGTCTGTTCGACGATATGAATGACGCGGTCGAGGCGGCGCATCGCGCTTTCATCGAATACAGCAGCCGCTGTGATCTCGATTGCAGAAAAAAATATATCGACGCGGTGCGGAAGATGACGCTCGACTACAAAGAGGAATATTCCCGCATGACTGTCGAAGAGACCAAAATGGGGCGGGTTGAGCACAAGATCCGCAAGCACATCAATGCCGCCGAGAACAGTCCGGGTGTGGAGTACCTTCAGCCCAAGGCCTGGTCCGGCAGCAAGGGATTTGCCATGGATGAGTTCTCTCCATACGGTGTCATCGGGAATATTTCGCCGAGCACGCATCCGGTACCGACGATGGTGAACAATATTATCATCCAGCTTGCGGCAGGCAATACCATTGCTTTCAACCAGCATCCTGCAGCGAAACGTGTCAACGCGCTGTGCATTCAGCGTGCGAACCAATACATGGTGAAGGAGGGCGCACCGGAAAACCTGGTTACCTGTGTGCGCGAACCGACGCTGGAGACCGCGGAGATACTCTTCGGACACCCGAAAGTCGATATGCTCTCCGTGACCGGCGGTCCAATGATGGTGGACATGGGAATGAAATATCCCAAGAAGATAATCGCGGCAGGACCGGGGAATCCGCCGGTGCTGATCGACGAGACGGCGAATATCGATCTGGCCGCGGAGGAGATTACCATGAGCGCGAGTTTCGACAATAATATTCTCTGCATCGCGGAGAAAGAGATCTTTGTCGTGGATTCGGTTTTTGAAAAATTTATGCGCGCTTTTGAGAAGAGGGGAAATGTGCGTCTGACATCGGCTCAGATGAATCAGCTCGCTGAAAAGGCGCTCACCAAATCCGGGAAACACTGGCTTATACACAGGGATTTCGTCGGCCGTAACGCCAGCGTCCTGGCGCGCGCGCTGGGCAAGAATATCTCTGACGATGTGCCGATGCTATTCGGTGAAACAGACAGAAAACATCCCTGGGTCGTCGCCGAGCAGATGACATCCTGTATTCCCGTCATCCGTGTCAGAGATTTTGAAGATGGGGTGGAAGCCTCTGTGAAGGCGGAGCATGGATTCAAACATACGGCGAGCATCTACACCCGGGACATGGACAGAGCGACGGTCTTCACGAGGCGTCTGGATTGCGATGTGCACACCATCAATGGCGGCACACTTCGCGGCAATGGCGGCGAGCCGGGAGAAGGTTATTTTTCACATACGATCGC
>JAZBPW010000148.1:0-2284 GCA_036351795.1 Candidatus Zhuqueibacterota bacterium
ACCTTTCATTCCGCCGCGGCGTACCGGAGATCATCGCCAAAACACCTGAGTACTGCGCCCACGCTGCCTGCCCTGTCCCCGCCGGGATCATCAAAGCCGTGGAGGTCGCCGCCGGACTGGCGCTGCCGAAGGATGCAGTCATTACGGTGGAACAGTAAATGTAAAAATCAACCACAGTAACCGAGAATTAGATCGAGAACCGAGATCTTTTCTGAAATAAACCTGATTGACAGATCAGGTTTATTTTTTTATACTATCATCATGTTTGGAAATCCAATTCCATCAGCAGCTCAAGAAGTGATCTTGCAGGATGCCAGTGAGCGAGACCGGACTACAGCCCGACGCGTGCATCTGATTGCCATCTTGTGGGAAGAACGTTACCTGACGCGTGAGCAGTTAATCACCAGACTAGAGGGGATCTTGGGAAAAGATTGCTTCGGAGAATCTGCCTGGGAAGATACCTTCTATCGAGATATGCGGGTTATCAAGCAGGCTTTCCTGGCTGCAGGATACGATATCAAATACAGTCGTAGTTCTGGCCAGTCCGGATATTACATCGATGGACATCCCCCACTTTCTGAAAATATAACTCAGATCATACAGGGAAGTATCAAGGAGGTGGATCAAGATCAGATCGCTGCCATACAACAGTTGAGCGTCCAGGATAGAATCAAACTAGGTCTCTCCATCAGCGAGGCAGCATTGGATGTTATTGCCTATCGACACCGTCAAAAAAGGCCTGCTCTCAGCATCCGTGAATCGAAGAAAATAGTTCTTGAGGACATGCGGTCGAATGAACGAAGAACAAGTGGGATTCATTGACTTTGTAAAACTTGTCATTTCAGCCTTAGAAGCTGCAGATATCAAATACATGATCGGCGGAGCGATCGCCTCATGGGCGTGGGGAGAACCTCGCTCCACCATGGATGTTGATCTTGTCGTTGATATTCCGATTGAATCAATTAATGGTCTGTCTCATGAATTGAAACTGAGGGATATGCTCGTACCAGCGGAAATCATCCTGGACAATATCTTGGAGAATCGGGTTGATCATCCGATCAATGCGATTCACATTTATTCTGGTTTCAAAGCAGATCTGTATCCTTTCCGCGTTGGTGATGAACTGCGTGCATCTGCTTTAGCCCGGAAAAGGCTCGCAGATTTAGGGCCTGAGTTGGGTGAGGTCTATCTCCATTCGCCTGAGGACCTGGTCATTTACAAATTGTGGTGTTTCAGCCTGAGTAGACAGACAAAACATCTGCGTGATATGACGGCAATTCTTCATTCTCAGGGTGAGGATTTGGATTATCAGTACATCAAACAATGGGTCGGCAATAAAGGTCTCGATATATTATGGGATGAATTCTTAAAAGAATTCAGATCCAGACAGTAGATACTCCTCACCATTGAAGCATTCGATAATTAACCTTGTCGAAAAATATCCCCCAAAAATCACCCTGCAGGATCATCTCTCCGCAAGAATTTTCTGTTATATTTTATCTACTTCATCTAATTTTTTTCAAAGGAGAGAAAAATGGCGAATTTCCTGTTACTTTATTCGGGCGGTGATGGTGACATGCCCACAGATCCAGCTGAAATTGAACAAGTCATGGCCGACTGGGGCGTATGGTACGACGGTCTGGGTGATGCGGTTGTCGATGGCGGCAACCCAATCTCCCCAATGGCAAAGACTCTCAGCGCCAGTGGCAGCGTTCGTGATGGCGCAGCCGGAGTCCTGCCCAATGGATACACGATCCTCAGAGCCGATTCACTCGATGACGCGGTCGAGATGTCGAAAGGCTGTCCAGTTCGTAAAGGGGGCAGTGATGTGACGGTCCTTGAGATTATCGATGTCAGCGAGATGACCGGCTAATTGGATTTTGACGGTCGCAAACAACCGATTACATTTAGATTACCTGAAGCGGAGTCTAACCCTCCGCTTTTCAGGCTGTGTATTACCCGCTCACCAGAGGAGGAATTATGAGCGCAGAGTATAAACCCAAAAATTATAGTTCTGTTTCCCCATACATCATCGTAGAAAACGCCAGCGAGACGATCGATTTCCTGGTCAAAGTCTTCGAAGCCGAGGACCTCCGTCGCTTCCCAGACGATACCGGCCGCTTGATGCACGCCGAAGTCCGTATTGATGACTCAGTCCTGATGCTGGCCGATTCGGTAGAGAATTGGCCGCCGGTTCCGGGATATGTGCATATCTATGTGCCGGATGTCGATGTAACTTACCAGAAAGCACTCACCCATGGGGCAGAGTCAATCCAGGAACCCA
>JAZBPW010000149.1:0-9206 GCA_036351795.1 Candidatus Zhuqueibacterota bacterium
AACGGGCTTACGATATCACATCAGGTGGAGATGATTGAGTCCAGTCGATACGTAAATTGCCAGATGAAGGTGAAAGGAAACAGCACACTGCATATAAAATTGAACTGACTAACGGCAACCTGGAAGCCAATGAAAAGATTATTTAACATAGATAAATAAAATGAGGAGATAAAGAAAATGATGAAATTCAGAGAAGAGAAAGAGAATGCCGCGCTGCTCAGGAAGATCGAGAGAGTCTGGCAATTGTCTGAAAAGAAGATAAAGTCAATCGAAAACGCATACGAACCGGCCAAGGGATCGCCTGTATTCACTGTAAAGGGTACATATACGTCACAGGGCTGGACTGAATGGACTCAGGGATTTCAGTTCGGCTCCGCAATCCTGCAATACGATGCCACGGATGACAAGTCGTTTCTGGATATCGGCAGGCAAAGAACCCTGAACCTCATGGCGCCTCATCTGACACATTTTGGCGTCCACGATCATGGATTCAATAATGTCAGCACGTACGGAAATCTCTTGCGACTGATGAATGAAGGAAAGACCGAAGAGAATGAGTGGGAACGGAATTTTTACGAGTTGGCGCTGAAATGTTCGGGTGCTATTCAGGCCAAGAGATGGACTGATCTCGGTGATGGTAAGGGATATGTCTATTCATTCAATGGGCCGCATTCTCTCTTTGCGGATACGATCCGGTCGATGCGCGCACTGGCGATCAGTCACAAACTCGGACATGTACTGATGGGCGAAAACGATAAAAAGGTTTCACTGCTGGGCCGACTCATCCATCACGCGAAATCCACGGCTGAATACTCTGTGTATTATGGCGAAGGCAGAGATGATTATGATGTCCGCGGCAGGGTCGCTCATGAGAGCGTGTTCAACCTGAATGACGGTAATTACAGATGTCCGAACTCACAGCAGGGATTTTCGCCTTTCACGACATGGACGCGCGGACTGGCGTGGATCATGTGTGGTTATCCGGAGGAACTGGAGTATCTGACGCTACTCACGGACGCGGAGCTTGAACCGTTCGGCGGCCGGAAAGAGATCGAGGACATGATGCTGAATGCGGCAAAAGCCACCTGCGATTTCTATATCGAGAACACCGGCACGGATGGCATTCCCTACTGGGATACCGGCGCACCGCTCCTGTACAAACTGGGCGATTATCTCAACGAACCGGCAGATCCGTTCAATGACTACGAGCCAGTGGACAGCTCGGCGGCTGCCATCGCTTCTCAGGGTCTGTTGAGACTTGGAGAATATCTGAAGAAAAAAGGCGATGCAAAGGCTGGCAGCAAATATACACAGGCCGGCATGACCGTGCTGCACACGCTGTTCGACGAACCATATCTCAGCACCGATGATAAGCACCAGGGACTTCTGCTGCACTCGATCTATCACAGACCAAACGGATGGGATTACACGCCGTCCGGCAGCAATATCCCCAGAGGCGAATCGAGTATGTGGGGCGACTATCATGGCCTGGAAGTGGCGCTTTACGCACAGCGGCTGTTGAAGAATGATACGTATTATGCGTTTACCGGCGCCTTGAAATGAACATGTGATATGAGGCAAGATATATTGAGAAATGAATTGGAGTTAAAATGATCATAGCTGATTTAAAGAAAATAGAGGGCAGGACATATCCTGCCCGCAGGCGAACCCAGAACCTTGTGGGAGGCACCTCACCTGTGCAATGCGGGAATTTCTCCATGGGATACGTGACACTTGATCCCAATGGAGGACAGGTTCCGTGGCATAATCAGGATCAGGAAGAGGTCTATTTCATCGTCGATGGCACTGGCGAAATGTGCCTTGGCGATGAAATCCAGAAGATGGAAGCCGGTCAGGCAGTGTTCATTCCTCCCGGTGTTTACCATCAGCTCACAAATGTGGGCGATGAACCGCTGCACATGATCTATTGCTACGGTCCTGCCGGAGATGTGGCGCACTGGCGTCAGGAGTTGGACGGAACGCTTCCCCGTGAGGGCAAGGATGTCCCGCCGCTGCCGGATGGCGCGCATCCTCAGCATGTGGAAAAATAGGTGGAACGGATTTGTGTCAGAAACAGGCTTTTTGCCACAAGGTTGCATAGGTTATCCTGATGAAGCATTATGAATATTGGATGAATGAATAAGGAGCATTTTCATGGCAACACATAAAGTCGGCATCATATTGAATGGTGTCACGGGTCGCATGGGGACGAATCAGCACCTCAAACGTTCTATCCTGGCGATTATGGCGGAGGGCGGGGTGCCAGCCGGTGATGGCGATCGTATCATGCCAGATCCGATCCTTGTGGGTAGAAATCCGGAGAAGCTGAAAAAGCTTTGCAATGAAACCGGTTTGAAAAAATGGGCAACAGATCTGGACGCGGTGCTCGCTGATCCCGACTATCCCGTCTATTTCGATTCTCAGACGACCAATCGGCGGGTAGATGCTGTCAAGAAGGCGGTCGCAGCTGGAAAACACATCTATTGCGAGAAACCCACTGCAACCACCTCTGATGACGCGTATGAACTCTACCGGCTCGCCAATGAGGCCGGAGTGAAGAATGGTGTCGTGCAGGACAAACTCTGGCTGCCTGGTTTATTGAAATTGAAATCATTGATGGATTCTGGCTTCTTCGGTCGTGTGCTGTCTGTGCGCGGCGAATTCGGATACTGGGTGTTCGAGGGCGATAAAGTCGACGCGCAGCGTCCTTCGTGGAATTACAAGAAGGAAGAAGGTGGCGGGATCATTCTGGATATGTTCCCACACTGGCGCTATGTGCTGGACAATCTGTTTGCGCCGGTGAAGTCCATCTCATGCCTGGGCATGACGCATATTGATAAGCGCTGGGATGAGAGCGGCGAATCCTACAAGTGCACGGCGGATGATTCGGCTTACGGCACTATTGAGCTGGAAGGCGACATCATCGCACATTTCAACTCGTCCTGGACGGTGCGTGTGCGTCGTGATGATCTGCTAACCATGCAGGTGGATGGCACCCACGGTTCAGCTGTTGCTGGTTTGCGGCAATGCCGCGTGCAAGCCTATGATGACACGCCGAAACCTGTATGGAATCCGGATATCGACAGTCCCATCGATTTTTACGATGGCTGGGCGCCGGTCGAAGGAGAGAGCAATTATGATAACGCATTCAAAGTACAGTGGGGACTCTTTCTGCGACACTATTTGAAGGATGAGCCGTTTCGCTGGACATTACTGGAAGGCGCGAAAGGCGTCCAGCTGGCGGAAATCGCCATGCAATCCTGGCAGCAGCGCCGTTGGATCGATGTCCCTGAATTGAAAGCATAAAAAGAGACGTGAAGACATTGAGAAGGTCATGTAATATTGGAGTATTTTAATGAGAAGAAGACAGTTTTTTCATACGATGGGTGCTTTGGCAGGCGGTATGCTTGTCAGCAGGCCATCATTTGCATCATCCAAGAAAAAGGATCTGGCGTTATCTCTTGGTAACGCGACATCCGAAGAGATGTTCTGGCGACTGGTGCGGGAACAGTTTATATTTCCACGGGATTACGCGTACATGAATACCGGCGGAATCGGAGCGATGCCGGCGGTTGTGCTGAACGAGGTCAATCGAAGTATGAATGAATCCCAGATCTATCCGCGCCCCGGGCACGATCACAAACGATGGGATGAGGTCAAGGAGAAGTGTGCCGGTTTTCTCGGTCCCGATGTACACAAAGAGGAGGTCGCATTCACCAATTCAGCCACACAGGGAATCAATATCGTTCTCAATGGATTGAATTTTGAAAAGGGGGACGAGATTATCAGTTCCATGCATGAGCATGTGGCCTTGCATGTGCCTCTCCTGAACATGAAAAAACGTGCCGGTGTGAAAGTCAGGCTTTTCGAACCGGATCGCAAGAATGGATTGAATAATGTCAACCGCATCAACGACCTCATCACCAAACGGACGAAACTGATCTTTATCAGTCATGTGACGTGTACGACGGGACAACTCTTCCCGATCAAAGAGATCGGTGCGCTGGCGAGATCAAAAAAGATATGGTTCGCCGTGGACGGTGCCCAGTCTTTCGGCGCCAGGCCGATCGATGTAAAGGCGGAGAAGATGGATTTTTACGCCGGTTGCGGTCATAAATGGTCTCTGGGTCCCAAGCGAACCGGAGTATTATATGTACCTGAATCGAATCTGGATGCACTTCAGTCGACTGTCGTTGGAGCCTATTCCGACGGAGGCTATGATATCTTTACGCAGTCATTCAAACTGCACCCGACTGCGCAACGCTATGAATATGCGACTGAGAATGAAGCTCTTTTTCATGGTCTCGGAAAAGCGGTGGACATGTTAAAAACCATTGGTCAGGAGAGGATGAAGGCGCATAATTACGCGCTTGCCGATCAGCTTTATGAAGGTCTTCGTCAAATGTCGCATGTCGAACTGCTTTCTCCGGAAGAGAAGGACTATCGTACATCAATGATCACCTTTAAGGTAAAAGGCGTGGATTTTCGCAAGGTCGCAGGATACCTGACCGAAGAAAAGCGCTATCGTGTACGCGTGGTTCCCGAGGCTGATCTTGGCGGCATTCGCGTATCGCTTCATCTCTACAACAATGCAACGGAAGTATCCGGCTTGCTGAAAGAGATTGAAGGTGTGAAGGATATGAGTTTATAAATTTCACTTGTTAAGATTTAAATTATTTTTGTCATTAAATTATATATGAAAAGAGGTGCTATGAAACTGATCGAAGCATTTGGCAATATCCGCAAGATCGAGTATCTGAAGGGATCGCCCCCTGTGGTTGCGACCGTGACAGATGAAATCGTAAAGGATTTTCCGAAAATCAAAAAAGCGGCCGTCAGTAAATTCGGCAAGGCTGAGGATGGTATCCTGAAGATCGCTGTAGCAGACAAAAGCGTTCTTAAGGCATTGCAGCTGGAGATGAAGGAGGATGCGTATGTTTATCTGCAGATGACTGAGAACGGCGGCGGTACCCTATTGTCGTCGCATACGAATTTCCTCTACGCATTCGTGCGCAGTATTCTGGAAGACAAAGATGCCCATACACTGGATACTTTTAAAAATGGCTACACGATAAATCCTGCGTTCAAGTGGCAGCGGCTTACTTACGACTATTTTCTCACGCAGCCTGGCAGGATTCAGAAAGGCCTGGATAGAGAAACCTATATTCAGGGAGTGGCCCGTCTTGGTTTTACGCATTTGGAAGTCAACGCGCTCGCCTATCCCATGGGACTGGAGACTGGACCCAAAGGCGAAACCTATCCGATGTTCTACACGTATTGCGCCGCCCTCGACCAATTCGTCTACAGTAAACTCAATAAAGGGCTCTATCCGTTTTATTACCTGTCTGCGAATTTGAAAAACCTGAAAGAGAATGCTGCACTCGGCGTTAAATATGGTATGACACCCGGCATGCTCTGTTTCGAGCCCCGGTCAGTTCCGGAGCAGTTTTTTCAGAAATATCCCATGCTTCGCGGCGGCAGAGTTGATCATCCATTCCGTAGCTTTCAGCCGCGATATAACATGACGATCACACATCCCAAGGTGCTGGATCACTACGCCGAAATGGTGAAGAAGCTTGTGAAGGCAGTGCCGGAGCTCGGCTATATCGACATATGGACTAACGACAGCGGCGCCGGATTCGAGCATACGAAATCGCTCTACGTCGGCAGGAACGGCGGCGCGTATCTAATCCGCGAATGGAAAGATGATGAAGAGATATCACGACTGGCGGGTGAAAACGCGCTTCGATTTTTGCGCGTTCTCCGGGATGCCGGCAAAAAAGAGAACCCGCAGTTCCGGGTTATTACGCGAATGGAATCTTTCTACGGCGAACATGATACGATCTGGAACGGCCTGGAAGAACAGCTCGAAGTGGAGACAAACTCCCTGGCTGTCAAAGGATGGGGTAACATCTATACACACCCGAAATATCCGGACAATACCGATGTCGGTGGAGGAACTGTTTATCAGCAGCAGTTCGACGAGAATGAAAAATCAGAGATGGCCGATCTCGCAAAGCGGGGCTCCAACGCCCATTACTACTTTGCCGTGGGCCCGCAAGTCTTTTTCGATCCGCTGATGGGAGTCCCTGCGCCCACACTGACATTGAAGCGCATGAAAATGCTGAAAGAGAACGGCGTGGATTTTCTCTCGCATCACGGCGGTTCATTCCCACCCGATCTGGTGCCATACAACGTGAATCATGAGGTCACCAGGATGTTTCAATATCATCCTGAAATTGATGCGGATCGTGCTTTGACGCATCTCGCAATGAAATGGGCTGGCGAGAAGTATTACAAAAAGCTTCTGAAAGCGTGGGACCTGACAGAGGAAGCAATCCTCGCATTTCCCAATGTGATACCGCTTTACTCGTCATTCGGTTTTTCCTGGTATCGGCTTTGGGTGCGGCCTTTCATTCCAAACCTGGATGCGATTTCTGCCAAAGACAGGGCCTTTTATGAAGACCATATCTGCACAACGCCGCATAATCCCAATAATGTGGATCTCAGCAAAGATGTGCTTTTCGTCCTGACGACGCCAGAGAAAAGCCGCGTGAATGTTCAGCGAATTGACAAAAATCTGTGGAAGCCGCTCGACAAGGCGATTGAGATGCTCAGCGATATAGAGAAAGATGCGAAGGCGGATCTCGGACCAGCCAACGTCATTCACGATCAGTTAATACGTTTGAAAGCGCTGCATTGCTGGTTCATGACGCAACGGAATGTGGGGCAATGGATCAGCTGTGTTTATGGATACATGAACGCGAAGAACAAAGACCAGAAGAAGAAACAGAAAGAGATGTTGGCCGAAATGATGCAGATGGAGATCGAGAATACGAAAAAACTCTCCAAACTGCTGGACAGCGATGTGGAATTCATGTCCATGACGGATCAGGGCGAAACACCGCTGATATACGGAACGAATCTCAAGTCGCTGCTTCCGCGTCGCATCAAGCTGATGAGAAAGCACATGAAAGACGAACCGTTTATCGATTTCGATTACATCGAAAGAAAGGCCGGCGAGCCGGTTTTTTAGAGTACTCGAAGTGGGCTAAAGTACTTGAAGTGAACTAAAGTATTTAAAGTGAACTAAAGTATTTAAAGTGAGCTAAAGTATTTAAAGTGAGCTAAAGTACTTAAAGTGAATTGGTATAGTAGAAGTTGCTAGACAGGTTGAATAGAATAATAAAATTGGACATCGATTTGTGTCATGGATAACAAGGCATTCGCAAAAACATTGGAAGTACGAACCCGTGAATTTGCGATCAGGATATTGGCTCTTTCATCGACGCTTCCAAATACACCAGAGGGAAGGGCGATTCGTAGTCAACTCACGCGGTCGGGCACTTCAATAGGTGCCAATTATCGTGAAGCAAATCGATCCAGAAGTAAAGCGGATTTCAAGAACAAAGTCAGGATATGCGAGAGTGAGACGAGTGAAACACAATACTGGTTGGAGATCATTCTTGATGTCAATTGGTTGCCTGAAGACGTTGTGAATAAAGAATATGACGAGTGCAGTGAGCTACTGGCGATTTTCACATCAATCAGTAAGAAGTTGAGGGTTTCGTAATTATAGTAATAACAGATGATTGCATGTAAATGATTCCTTTCAACTTTAGTCACTTTAGACACTTTAGTCACTTTAAATACTTAAAACACTTACATCAACTTTGCATAGGCACAATATGACAACATTAAATGTCGGCATCGACAACTACAGTCTGTTCCCTTTGAAGCTCGATCCAATGGAGACTTTGAAGTGGGCGAAGGAAAATGGAGCGAAAGGTGTGGCTTTTTCCGGAGTCGAGCAACAGTATCAGAATCTGCTGGAGACACCTTATCTCAAGGATCTCGCGCAGTACGCGGAATCTCAGGAGATGTATCTCGAATGGGGTGGTGCGCAGCATATCCCCCGCGATCTGGGCAGTTGGGACAAGAAGGAGATTTTAAAACATAATGAGCGCGTCGCTGTCCAGGCAGAGACGCTTGGCACGCGCATCGTGCGTTCATGCTCAGGCGGTCTCATGCGCTGGCAGGCTGATAGTCCAATGAGCGAAATGCTGCTCGCCGAAATGGCGGACGAGCTGCTGGAGCAGAAGCAGATGCTGATGGATCATAACGTAGTCCTCGCCATCGAGACACATTTTGAATTCACGACACAGGAGCTGCTGAAGGTGTTCGACCGCTGTGAAGCAGATCCGGGTGAATACATCGGTATTTCACTGGACACCATGAATCTGCTGACCATGCTGGAGGATCCGGTGCTGGCGACGGAACGCGTCCTGCCATGGGTCGTCAACACGCACATGAAGGACGGCGGCATCATTGTGTCGGAGGAGGGACTGACCTCATTCACTGCGGAAATAGGCAAGGGGATCGTGGATTTTGACAAGATCATCAGAAGATTATCGAAGCTGTCCAGACCGGTTCATCTGTCTATCGAAGATCATGGCGGTGATTTTTCACTACCAATATTCGATCCGCTATTCCTTTCGAAATTCCCGGATCTCAATACATTTGAATTCGCCCGGTTGATCCATCTTGCGCACAAGTCGCGGGTGAGAATGGAAGCGGGTGATCTGAAAATACTGGATCGAAAGTACTGGCCGGCGCTCTGCGAACAGCGGGTGATCCGGGATATTCAGAGTTTACAGACGATCAGAGATCGCGCCGTCGAATAGTGTGGCGCATATTGGTTGAGTTAGAGAATGATCACTTCATCAGAAACCAAGGAGTTATTATGTCAGATGTGCATCCAGTGGCGTTGATCACCGGAGCCGGATCAGGGATCGGGCGCGGTATCGCCATCGAACTGGCAAAAAATGGCTTCCACATCGCTGGAAATGACATTGTCAGTGATCCCCAAAACAGGGAGAGGGGGCTTTGGGAGGTCAAAGACCGTGTCGAGGAGCTGGGCGTATCATTCCTGCCGGTGCAGGGCGACATCTCTTCGCAGAAAGATCATGAGAAGATTGTCGACGCGGTGGCGAATGAATTCGGTACGATTCACTGGCTGGTGAATAACGCCGGCGTTGCTCCGAAACAGAGGTTTGATATTCTAGAGACGACGTCTGAAAGTTACGACAGGTTGATGCATATCAACGCGAGAGGGCCATTCTTCCTGACCCAGAGAGTTGCAAATCACATGATAGAGGCATCGAAAAAGGATTCGGATGCGCGTTTCGGCATCATATTCATTTCGT
>JAZBPW010000150.1:0-101403 GCA_036351795.1 Candidatus Zhuqueibacterota bacterium
CGAAAAAAATTGAACCGGCTCACATGAAGGAAATTCTGGAGGCCAGGGACAGGAGGGCGGCCGGACTCACTGTTCCTGCGACCGGACTCTGCCTCGTCCGTGTTCAATACCAGGCTCTGTCCGTTGTCTCTAACGTTGACGCAAAACCTGATACAGGCGAATGACAGCAACACCTCGCTAAAAGTCTGTGTAAATGAATTTGAAATCTATCTCGATGCGGCGAATACCCGACAGATAGGTCAACCATACCGGAGAAAATGTGATATGAAAAAAGTAATTGCTCCGCTGATCATGCTTTTGCTCGGATTTTTACTGGGCGCTTTTATTTGGGATAAACTTTCAAATGAATCCGGTGTCCCTCTTTTTCAAACCTCGGAAGCCGGCACGAAACAGAGCCTGCCGGACACACCAAACCTGAAAGAAGCTTCTGTCACGCAAGTGTATGAATCCCGGCAGAATGCGATTACCAATGCCGTCAGCCGAGTGAGCTCAGCAGTCGTGGGTATCAATGTGACACAGATCCTCGATTACAGGGGACGGGGATATAACGATCCTTTCTTCGATTATTTCTTTCCAGAACTCAGGCACAGGGAAAAGGTCAAAGGGCTTGGTTCAGGGTTCATCATCTCTCCCGATGGTTATGTGATTACGAATGAACATGTGATACACAAGGCAACCGAGATCATTGTCACGCTTCCGGATAAAAGTCAGCTCAAGGCGGAAGTTGTCGCGTCGGATTTCATCTCCGATGTCGCACTGTTGAAAATTGCCCGCAAAACCGCATTCCCATATATCGCCCTCGGCAATTCAGACGATCTCATCATTGGGGAATGGGCGATCGCATTAGGGAATCCATTTGGTCTGTTCGAATACGGCGCCAAGCCGTCTGTTACAATCGGTATCATCAGTGCCGTTGATCGTGACTTTGGAAAGGTCCAGGACGGAAAAGTGTACCAGGACATGATACAGACAGATGCATCCATCAATGGTGGAAACAGCGGCGGGCCCCTCGTCAACAGCCTGGGTGAAGTGATCGGAGTCAACACATTCATCTATTCAGGCAGTTCGAACGCAACGACTTCCATCGGGCTCGGATTTGCGATACCCATAAACCGTGTAAAAAAGATCGTCCGTGATCTCAAACAGTTCGGAGAGGTGAATCGCGCATTCTGGACCGGTTTAGAGGTGGATGATCTCAATTATCTCATCGCCCGGTATCTCGGCAAAAAGGATCTGGAAGGTGTCATCGTGTCCAATATCGAGCCCAACAGCCCTGCCTCCAGAACAAACCTGGAAATCGGCGATGTGATTGTGGAGGTCAACGGCGTAAAGGTACGAAACACGAGATCGATACAGGATGTCATCGACAATCTGGATGTGAAAGGCGGTGACGTACTGACCCTGAAGATCTACCGCAATCGAAAATTCATAAAAGTGAACATTACACTGGAAAAACTACCAAGAAAATAAATCCGGAGACAGTGCATTGAAAAAGAAAAAATTCCTGGATGGCAGGACAAAAACACTGTATGAGGTAAATGATCAGGATCATTTGATTATGGAGTTTCAGGATGCATATTCCCCCTATGAGACAATACGAAAAGAAAAAACGATTATCAAGGGCAAAGGAGAAATTAACAAAAAGGTTTCCGGCTTATTGTTCGATTATTTAAGCGGTTATCATGTCAATACGCATTACATTCAATCAGTGAGTAATCGCGAAATGCTTGTGATGAAGCTCAAGATGATTCCGGTTGAGGTCATGGTAAGAAATATTGCCGTAGGTTCTTTAGTGAAGCGATTCAATCTTCGAGAAGGCACGGAGCTGAATTGTCCTGTCTGCGAATATTACATAAAAGGGAAAAAAAGCAAGCGGGATATGATCAACCCCTCTCATTTGATCTCTCTTGGATATGCAGGCGCTGAAGACGTTCGGGTTATCGAGCACCTTACTTCGAAGATCAACGCTGTGTTGAAATCATTTTTTTACAGGCGCGGGCTGCTGATCGCCGATTTCAAGCTCGAGTTTGGATTGTACGATAATGACGTGATATTGGGAGACGAGCTCTCACTCGATACGTGCCGGCTAATCGACGAAGGGACACACGAAAAACTCTTCAAAGACTGGTCGAGGACAGAAAACTCGGACGCCCGGACGAGCTACAAGCAATTACACGACAGGATATTTCAATAGGATTACAGGAGAGACTTGTGACCCGCTACGGCACCGGCACGCTGACATTGATATTTCTATTCCCGGCCATATTCAGCATTGGCGCGTATATGACCGACAAACAGTCCCTGCTGATCTGTGCCGGAATCAGTTGGTTATTTTTCATCTTTTCCTGTTACTTTTTTCGAGATCCGCGAAGGGTTATACCAGAGGGTGAAGGTGTCGTTGTTTCACCCGCCGACGGAAAGATCATTGACATTTCCAGGAACCATGAACACAGCTACTTCGATCAGAAAGTAACAAAGATAAGCATCTTTTTGTCCATTTTCGACGTACATATCAATCGCATTCCGATGAGCGGGAAAGTGACCTGTTTCGATTATCAACACGGCCGGTTTACCCCTGCATTCAGATCAACCGCCTCATCCGAAAATGAACATACGCTGATTGGTATCGAGAACGACTCGACGAAACTGCTTTTCAAACAGATTGCCGGCATATTAGCGCGACGTATTGTATGCGATGTGCGGGCAGGGCACACAGTTCATGCAGGTGAAAAATTCGGAATGATAAAATTCGGATCACGAGTCGATATTTTCATTCCTGAAAATATCGACATCAATGTTACATTGAACCAACGCGTAAAAGCAGGAGAAACTGTTATTGGACACATTAAAGAAAAATAACAGAACTTTCATTCCCGGGATTTTCACGACATTCAATCTTTTTTTCGGATTTCTCGCTGTCATCAAGATCAGCGAGGGGAATTTTGTGACAGGCTGCTGGCTGATTGTATTCGCAGGAGTCTTTGATGCTTTCGATGGCCAGCTGGCACGCTTCACCAACTCATCAAGCGCTTTTGGCATCGAATTCGATTCACTTGCTGATATCATCTCCTTTGGGGCAGCTCCATCCTTCCTGTTGCACGAGATCTATTTCAAGTCATTCGGCATACTCGGCATTATCATCAGTTTTTCTCCGCTGATATTCGGCGGGATAAGACTTGCCCGCTTTAATATCAATCTGGATGGATTTAAAAAAACGGTTTTCGTCGGGCTTCCCATCCCAATAGCAGCCATAAGCTTTGCCACATTCGTCATTTTTAATTATCATTTCTGGGGAGACATCCATCTTATCAGAATTCTGGGACCTCAAATCGTTATCGTCTGTCTGTTAATGATCAGTTATGTTGAATATGACTCATTCCCTAAATTGACATTCAAGCAGGGAAGAGACAACTCAATCCAACTTGTAGTGTTTTTAATCATCATTACAACTCTGGCGCTCTATCCGCATGAAACGTTTTATCCGATATCTCTTGTTTACATTACCTGGGGCATGATCAGGTCTTTTTCAGGTATTCGCCCTGGAAAACGGGAAAGGAAAACGACGCAAACGGATATCACTTAAATTAACATTGAATTATGTTGTAAAAAAGGTATTGTTATTCAAAATTAAATTTATTATATTCGTGTACGAAGATGAATAAAAAGCCTCTAAGTTTTGTTATATTTGTCATACTCCTGGGGGCAATACTGGGAACGGCGATCGGCGAATTGATCGCTTTCATATTACCGTCCGGGGTTGTTGAAGAATTCTTTATAAAGTCGGCGCTATTCGGATTTGAGCCATTCACAATAAATGCAGGAGTTATCAGTTTCACTCTCGGCTTTACTTTCAAACTGAATATCGTGGGAATTATCGGCATCGCATTCAGCGCCTATTTATTGAGATGGTATAAAAATCACCGCTATCTTTGATTTCATTCGCCTGCTTCATGAGTGAAATGTGGGTGTATCAAGCCTGAAGGAGAATACGTAAATGTTCGGTTCTATTGGAACACCGGAGCTGCTGGTTATTTTTCTTATCGTATTGCTGGTTTTCGGAAAAGACCGCTTACCAGGACTGGCACGCGGATTGGGAAAAGCGATCAGGCAGTTCAGGAGCGCTTTCGAGGAAGTCAAGGACGAACTGGATCTGGATGATATAAAAAAAGATTTCAAAGGTTAGCGATTAATATCTGGAGGAGTCATATATGTTCGCAATGATTGCATTCATGGGTCCGATCGGTTTTCAGGAGCTCATTTTCATTCTGTTAATTCTGTTAATATTTTTCGGCGCAAAACGATTGCCGGAGCTCGCGAAAGGTCTGGGGCAGGGAATCAAGGAGTTTAAAAAAGCTGCAAAAGAAATTTCCGAAGATAATGACCAGAATATCAATAAGAGCGAAGAGAAAAAGGACGAATAAAAAACAGGTCAGTTACTTGCCACTTTGACGCATCTGAAGCCGACATGCGCTGATGATGCGTCTGGCAGTCGATACGACCTGCAGGCAGCGCGCAAATAGTAAGCCTCGTCAACCCATGATCCTCCGCGAATGACGCGAAACAGTCCATCCGCAGGACCGGTCGGATTCTCCACAGGACTTGAGCCATAGTAATTATCTTTGTACCAGTCAAGACACCATTCCCATACATTGCCGGAAAGATCAAATATCCCGGAAAAGCTCTTTCCATCCTTCGTCTGGTAACCGTTGTGATTCGAGCCGTCATAGTAGCCCACCGGAGTTGTTCCGGTCTCATTCATGTCACATGGATCGCCACTCCGCCAGTAGTTGGCGATATTGGATTCCAGTAAATCTCCCCATGGATATATCCGGTGATCGTTGTACCGTGCCGATCTCTCCCACTGAGCTTCCGTGGGCAATGATTTTCCCAGCCAGCGTGCGTAGGCATCAGCATCAGAATAACTGACAAAAACAACAGGATGGTTTTCGAAACCCTCTATGGGAGAGTAACTGCCATCCCCATTATCCAGTATCTGCATCTCTGCGTTGTATCTGTGTGCGTTACCATCAGTCAGAAATTGGGCAAACTGTGCATTGGTCACTTCATACGTATCCATCCAGAACGCATCGAGATAGACTGTATGTTCAGGGTGCTCATCCCCGTCGCCTTCTCCCGGACGGCTTCCCATCACGAATTCACCAGCAGGGATATACACCATGGGCGGTGTTTTGACATAAATCTTCTGCAGCGTTGAGTCGCGCCAGCCGGCGCCATCTCTGATCATCAGTTTTACGGTAACCTCACCCTCTTTTGTGTATGTATGTGTCGTTTCCCTGTTCAAGAGCCATTCAGTATCATAGAACCCGTCATTCTCCCAGTCCCATCGTAATGAAATGTCACTCGGTCCGGACATGTTATCTCTGGAGCCCCCGGCATTGAAATGAAATGGCTCCCCAATCATCCCCGTGTCCGGCAATACATTAAAAATCGCAGTCGGCCGGGATATATCCACGATGATAGAAGCCATGAAGAAAGGACTCACATTCCCGGAATCATCCTTGACCTTCGCGTATACGGCGCGAGACCCTTCCCCTGGCAAGAGCTGCCACTCCTGCTTCCCATGATACGCCTCCCAGCCATTGCCGGCAAAAGTGCTATCATGACTCAACCACATCTCCGCGGCCGAGGGTGCCAGAATTGTTAAACGGACCAACGATTCCCTGGCAAATCGATTCCCGTCATTGATCAGGATCACCGGTTCCGTGTTCACATACACAGGTGAAATATGAGATGCACTGCTTTCCGTTCCGTTTTCCAGCTCAACTGTCAACCGGTAGTAGTAGCTGTGGCCTTTGACAATACTTGAATCGATCCAGGTCGTATCAACAGCATTCACCGAATCTTGAAATTGAATTGCATAGATATCATCCATTCCGCGAAAAATATTATAGCCTTTGATATCGTCGCGCTGCAGCGGCGACCAGCTGAGCGCAATGCCATCGCCGGTATAGACCGCCTGTAACTCGAAAGGATCTCCGCCGTTTACGGGATTCATCGGATCCAGCCGGTTATCGTTTTCCGGCGAATGCGGCATTTTCTGGCAGCTACTGATAATGATCAGAACGATGATCAACTTTTTAAACATGCTGGCATTCCATTTCATTAGAACCTGAGTTTCAGAGTTAATCCGAGTTGGTCACCCGAAACACGCGGATAAACCGGAGACAATAGCGCGGAGTCCAAGATATTGAGCATCCAGATGCCGATAGATGCATATATAAATTTTTCACGCACATCCCGCGCATTCTCGACTTTACTGTACTGATCATTCATTCTATTGCGGTAGTGCTCTATACCCTCCAGCGTTATCGCGTTTTCATATTCTTTGCGGACATCGTGATAATCTGAAATTCTATGATCATACACCAGATCGGAAATCATGATCCCCGCCAGAGCAACGATTTCTGATAGCATAAATATGTTACCCAAAACATGTTTCTCTGAATAGTGCTGCCCCCAACCCGGGAAGATAGCCGAACGCAACAACGCCTTTTGTCGCGACTTTCTCACCATATCAATGTGCATGGATAGTGCGTCCTGTGCGCGAACGATGGCTAATGTATTAAATTTTTCATAGCCGGCTCTGCTCGCACGAACCACATACTTACCGGGCAGAAGGCGAATCCCCTCCGGAGAGATCCCATCGATTCTTTTGTTATCAATATGTATAACAGCATCCTTTGGACTCGCGTTCAGGTAGAGTGTGCCATTTGCAATCTCAAAGTTCACTCGTATCGTTTTGGGTAACGCATCCCTGATCTCGATTGATTTTTCAATGTCGAGATAGCCGCGGCTGGTCAGCCGGACAAGATGTTTTCCGAACGCGATAGAATCAGTGACAAAAGGTGTTTTTCCTGCCACTCTCCCGTCGATCTCCACAACTGCCTGTGATGGAAGAGACAGAATTTTCAACGTTCCTCTCTTACGCTTCAGGTCGAATCGAAGCTGCCTCACCGCACCTCCATCGAGTGTGATTCGCGATATTTCGTCATCATACGCCTCCAGTTTCGCCTTGATCTCGACATTTCCAGGAATTAATCCGGATATGTCGACTGGAGAAACACCTCTGAAGACGCCATTCACATAAATGTGCGCGCCTTGCGGTTCTGTTCGCACATTCAAGCCGGCGGCGGCTATCATCTGGATATTTAAAGTGGTATCTTTACCGGGCATGAAGGACAACGTCCTCACATAATCGACATAGCCATCTCTGGTCAGACGGAGTTTATGGAAGCCTGGTGAAATCTCCGATGCTGACAATGGTGTCCTGCCGATCAATGAATCATCAAGAAAGACGACACTTTCAACCGGTTCCGAGGTGACTGTCAATCTTGTCATTTGCCGCAGACTGGCTGTGAGTATCGTTGTTTCATTCTCTCTGATTGTGATGATCTGATTGAACTCAACATACCCTTTCTTCATAATTTTAACGACATAGGATCCCACGGCCTTCTCGCTAAATATATTTGGAGACTGTCCGGCATAGTCGAAATCGATATAAATATCCGCTCCCGTCGGCTCCGTGATCACCTTCAACGCGCCTCTCGACAGCGTGAGTGTCAGCGCGACATCGCTGTATTCTTCAGGGGCGACGAAGACCGTCTTTGTGGCGTAATACATTTCTTTCTGGAGTCGAATGACATGCACCCCCGCTTCCAGAGAATCGATCACTGCAGGTGTTACAGCGGCAGAAGGTTTTCCATCAATATAAATTCTCGCGCCTTGTGGTTCCGAATCCAAACGCACTGTTCCATACCCGGTGAGACTCCCGGCATAAGACAGCGCTCTGTTCGAAAATTTCTCCGCCATATCAGGAATGGCTTTCGTTACAAGATTTTCCAGATCGTCCTCATAATCTCCTGTGACCATGTATTGAATGCGTCCGGTCTGAACGTCAATGAGCCTCGCACTGATCGAATACAGAGAGCCGACCTTTCCGACCACACCACCAATCATTGAGGTGACACCGAGAAGACGGCCTGCTTCAACGATGCATTGATCAGAATTGCAAACGCCCGTCTGTTGAAATCCCTGTTCGGTCAGAATCTCATCCATTCGATCGCGTTCCAGAACATCGAAGACACCATATTTCAGCAGCTCCGCACGAAATCTGTTCGTCACTACCGCGGGTGTGACGCTGTCTGTCCCTGATATTTCGAAATTAATGACAGCCACAGGCAGGTTTCCCTGCTGTCCCAGAATGACTTGCGGCATCATAACCACCATCAGAACGATATACAGGAATCTAATACGCATTTATCTGTTCCTTATTCTTCAACGATCAACGGATCATCGTCATCCTGATCACTCTTGTGACATCACTGGACTTGCATCTTGCCAGATAGATTCCGCTTGGAAGTATGATCCCGGCTTCATCCCTGCCTTCCCAGCGGACCTGATGAACGCCCTTCGTAAGCCATGCATCCACCAATGTCTTTACGTACTGCCCATTGCAATTGTAAACAACGATCTTCGTGTGCGCATCTTCAACAATTTGAAAGGGGATAACAGTGCCCGAATTGAATGGATTTGGGTAGTTTTGATGGATCAGGAAATCAGGCGTCTCAACATCGCCCTGTTTTACATCGACAGTGCCTTTGATGTTTATCCTGAAATGGCCGGTGTCCGACCAGTATCCGGCTTTATCCTTTGCCTTTACATGAAACCACCAGACTCCTGATGAAAGATCATGGTATATATTCGATGTATGTGTCCCCTCAAGCACATCATCAGGTTCGCTATTCTCCACCTCATCGAGAATGTAGCTGTACCCGAGAATACCGAGTGATGGCATCGCATTGCCCCACGCCATCGAAACATCGTTATTGTCATAAACTGAGCTAGAATCCGGATGTGATTGTGATGTGATCACAGGCGCACAAGAGACATTCAGGTGCACTCTGAAGTCATCTGTTTCAAGATAGCAATCCCGATACTTCTGTAGAAAGCCAAAATTATTCAATTCCAGATCAGCGCGAACGGTCCCCATCTCATCATCTCCGGTAAGATCCACTTCATAGCCAAGAATTCTCAGGGAACGATCCTCAGTACCCTGTTCTGTCCATTCGTGAAACCAGAAGACTTCGCTCGCAAGTGGGGTGTCGGTCGGACGTATATATTGATTCTTTTTGCGATGTATGTTCCCGCTAGAAGGTAGACGGACTTCATCGCCAAGCAGTCTTCTCTTGAAATAGAATTCACCCTCTGTATCAAAAACCGATTCGCGGATATTTTTTATTTTAATTTCATAAATATCCAATCTGATAACAAGATCTGTCGTGGGCAGAACTGCCCCCTGGCCACTTTGGGTGTTTGCGGATCCAGCACACAACAACAAGAGCGAAAACAATAGAATCATCTGAACACGAATCACGTCCCCTGTCTCCTGATAACCTGTTATAATATATGATTACGTATTGCAAAGAGATAAGTTACCCCGTCCGGGATATTGATACTCACGCGAAACGTGTATGATCTAAACGGGGGATCCATATCTCCAGTTATATGTCATTCCTGATTACGCCTCTCCGGAGTCGCCGTGTCTGTTTTCCATGGCCTTCAACAATATTTCAGCTGGCGTCAAATATTTTTTATTAGAGTTGCATTCCTTGCAGCATACAACGATATTTCCCTTGTTGCTTTTCCCACCGCGCGATATTGGAACGACATGATCCATGGTCAGCGTTTCAGGGGGAAATTTTCCTCCGCAATAGTGACATATCCCCTTCGCGACCTCGTTCTTCCACCATTGCGTTTTTCGAAGTTCCTTCGCCTTCTGACGTTCGCGCGCTCTATGTCTGGCGGAAGCTTCGTTTTTTTCTATATTGTTCATGAGCAAGTACTCCTGATGATTTAAACGGATTTCACCCGAAGAAGATTCAAGGAAAGTGATACAAAATCGTAGTGTACGCTGTTTGAAGCAGATGGCGACATATCCAATTGACTCTCATATCGATTGATTGGCCATATGGATAAAGACGAGCCTCGTCAGCTCTGCATCCACCCGGGCGCGGTGCAGATCTTCAGGGAGATCGATGCGACACTGTTTGGCGGCCGATCCGAGCGACTGCCACCGGTAGTTTTGATAGTATTCATTCCAGTCACCATAAAATTCAGCGTACATTTTCATCACGCAATAGGCGTTGAATGTCATCTGCGTATTCAGCCGATGCGCTGCCGCCGATTGACGCAACATCTTTAAATCATAATCCGCATTATAGATGAGTAGCGGTCTGTCGCCAACGGAATCCTGAAGATCCCTCAGCACAACAGGGAAGAGGGGAGCATTGCCAACCATCTCATTGGTAATGCCATGAATTTTCGATGCGTCAGGCGGGATAGTGATCGTGGGTTTAACGAGCGTGTCGATCAATGTGCCCCCCTGAATATCAATGACAGCAATTTCGACAATTTGATCGAACGCATTCAGTCCGGTGGTCTCTGTATCCAGAAACACAGGATTCAGACCCATTAATTTTTTCGCATTCATCGCTGCATTCATACTATTCCTCGATAATGAATAATTTCCCCGACAGTAAATCAGATACCCATAATTTACCGTTCTGGTCAACTCGCAGCCTGGTGATCACTGGTATGGCGTCACCGTACTGTCCGTTCAGAAAAAAAGATGCATTTTGTGCATCAAATCTTGTATCGCCGTAAGGATATTTCTCCTGATGCAGCAGGGTGAACGATTTATCCAGCGGATCGAACTGCGCGATGAACAAGGCGCCGACATTGTGCGCAGTCAATACGATACGTCCGCCCCACTGGGTCACATTGTCGGGCAGCCAGTTTCCTGGCAGTGAATAATCCTGCACTGGTGTTGATATTTTTTGCAATCTTTTTCCTGCGTGAGCCAAGCAGTAGAGATCTCCCTCCAATAGGCACAGTCTGAGAGGCTGAGTGCCGGTCTCTATTTCGCCAACAGTGTCGTCATGTCTATGAATCACCGAAACCGTATTGGATTTGAAATTGGAGACATATATGCGTGAATTGTCGAATACCAGGTCAGTGGGGCACAGGCCGACGGTCACCTTTCGGAGGATATCATGAGATTCCGTGTCAATGATATGAAGTACACCGTGATCATCGCTCCTTTCACCGGTTCGGACGAGGAATAGTTGCCCTGCCTGCGCATCATGTCTCAGGATCCGCTGCGTGGTCTCGCGCTGGACAGTATCTCCGGTCACGATACGGTTCCCGATATCGAACAACCGAACCTCATCAGTCAACCGGCCCAGAAATTGAGGTTCTTTCCCCCAGTTGTTCTGTGTGAAGTAAAGGGCATCATCCTCTTCAGTTGCTATCTGAAGCGCCTGCCTGGGGATCCTTCGGTTATAATAGCTGAGATCGTTGCTGTCTATGGTCAAAATCCCGTTCTTTGCTCCCCAGATATAGACTGTCGGCCAGTACGACTGATGCGGACCATAAGAGAGATAGACATTGCCACTGCTGTTCATCCCGGCACAGATCGGATAATCGTAAGGCAAGTCATGCATCTTGTAGTTTCCGTCATATGTGACCTCAGAGAACTGGTTCTCACTGCTGAATACGAAGAAACTCCGCCTCGCAGGAGACTCAATGATATCGATTGGCGCCCAGCCCGTATATATGCGTTTGAGTTCTTCGGTTTCAGGTTCAAGTGCATGGACAGCAGCTCCGAAATTACCATTCACAGCTGTGGCGCCTCGCGGGATGTATATGAGATTATTCACAGGATTAAAAGCGATATTGAACATGTGCGGCAGAATACCAAGGCCGGTGATACGCTTGACAAGTGACCGTGATTTCAGATCGACCACGTCGATTTCACCCTGAGCCCAGCTGGCGATGTAAAGCAGATCTTTATTTGCATCTATTGCAGTCGCGTCATTGCCGAATGTCGGAAGTAGCACCTCTTCTACATGTCCTCTACCCTTGAAATCAATGACATGAACGGACGCCGCGTTGTCATAGGGAACATAAATCTCTTCCCTTTTCGAATGATAATTGATTCCCACTCCTTCTCTGAGCCCGGGAAGACCGACAATTGTATCATTGGATTTTCGTATATCAATTTTCGCTGCCTGCACGACATTTCGGCTATTCGTTTCGATGGCAAGGTAAAGAAAGTGGCGTTGTTGATCGTAGCCCGCAAGATGCCAGCGACCACCGCGCCTGAGCTTCAACTCCCTCACCCTCTCCAGAGTATGGTCTGGTACCTTGAAGATATACAGTTGTGATGTAAATCCATCCAGTGCGATAAGTCTGTTCAGTTGATTATCGAAAAAGACTTTCCGCAGGGGCGGCGGCGTTGTCTGATTGATATTGATCAGGGGCTCCGCATGTTTCACCCATTTCAGCATTTTCAATTCTTGAGAACGCGTATTGTAGAAGCCGATTTCAGGAATCTCTCTGCCCACCAGATAAACATGTCCGCGGTTTTCATCGAAGCACACGGATTCGAACTGACGATCTGTTTTGCACATCTGAAAAACGCCCGTCTCTATTGAAGCCACATAGAAACAATTTGGGCCAACAAGACAGACATCCCCGGTTTTCGAATTGATCGCCATCGACTCGATCTTCAAATGCTGTAATGCTCTTCCACCCACAGGGAAATTCTTAACACTGTTATTCTCGCATTCAATCACTGTCAGTGATGAACTCAATGTATTGGCCACAACCAGCCTGTTTCGCTGGTGATCCATATGTACGAACAGCGGACCCGCTGCATTGAAGGCAAGATCCAATGATTCAAGAAAATCTACGCGTTTTACCGTCACATCGGCGTTCGCAGATCCACTAAAGGAAAGGAGAATGAGCAGGATCAGACTCTTCATCTTCATAAATGGCTCCGATCGCAATTTGTCGAATATTCTATTGGTATGCTTCGAAGATACAAAAATATTTCAAGCGATGCAAGATGATAATGTCACGACGCCATGCATGGGAGGATGACAAAATGTCGTCTTTGAGATTTTAATCCGCTTTGTACGGGGCGTGCAAAATTTCCGGGGCTTCAGCATATTTTCAGAGGCTGTATATACAAAATAGAGATCCGGGAAGCGTCTCTTCCCCGGATCTCTATTCCTGTCCAATCTTGATGACTTCAAACCGTGTGCATAAAAATTGCTTGAGTTTACTTCATCAACATCATCTTCATCGTTTTACGATATTCCCCTGTCTGAATGACGCACACGTATACGCCAGTTGGGACATCATTCCCATACTCATCCAGGCCATTCCAGTGGATTTGATGGGTTCCGGCGTTTCTCGATTCATTCACCAATGTTACGATTTGCTGTCCCAGCAGGTTGAATATTCGCAAGTCGACCATACTCTCTTCCGGAAGATCGAACGTAATAACCGTGGCATTATTGAATGGATTCGGATAGTTCTGCCACAGCTTGTATTCCTGAGGAATCAGCTGTACCTCTTCATCCAAAGTACCGCTATTGGCGGCAAACTCACTTGCCACAGTCAGGTCCTTCCTGACCTCGATTCCGGAGATCTTGGGAGCATCCTTCGCATGACTGAATGCCAGGTCGATGCGGCCATCGCTGATCGTCAAACCCAGTGATCTGGTCGAAAAGGTGAGCGTCATTGCCGCATCATGGCCAGCCTGCGCGAAAATATCGAGATCCGATACGATCTTGGTACCTTCGAGTGAGACGGACATGATACGCTTGTTGTCCGCGCTATAATATATCTCCGCCAGATGCAGGGTAATGAAATAGTCCTGATTGCTGGCGTCGATCTGGTATGTCGTCATTCCCCATCGCTCGGTCTGATATATGGGATCGAGATCAGTATTGGCAATCGGATCGAGGGTCTGATAATTATTCCCACCTGTATATCCATATTCGCCGCTGCTGTAGGGTTGATCCGCCTGCCATGCAGCCCCGGTGATATCCGTGAGCGCTGGTCCGCCTGCATTTATTCGAAGATCGCCCGAACTCACCTTGACGAACAGCGCCGAGTTTCCGCCATCAGAAAGGATGGTAAGAATATCTGAATACGTTCCTTCCGCCAATCCCGTCCTGTTGACCATCACATTCACTGTTGCAGATGATCCAGCTGCCAGGGTACCAGATTCCGGCAGTACCGACGAGATCCATGCTGCACGCCCCGTCGCCGGGATATTCCAGCTCAGCGGAAGATCTCCCGTATTGCTGACATCAAAATAGAGCGTATTGGCGAAATACCCGAATTCGAGACTCGGCGTGGACAGCGTTAACTCCGGACCCGGAACTGTTACATTCATTTTCACTTCCACATTCTGATTACCGGCATTTGATGTAAATGGGATCACGCCTGTGTAACTCCCTTCCGATTCGCCGGATCTGTCTATGGTAACTGTCACATTCTGAGCGACACCGGCCGCCAAAGTACCGCTCGCCGGCTGTACATCCGTGATCCATGCCGTTGTAATCGTCCCCAGCTGCCAGGTCAATGAAGATCCACCGCTGTTCATCACTGATAATATTCCGGAAGTATTCGCGCTTCCGAGATCCAGGGATACCGGTGTGATCGTGAGCGCCGGTCCCGCTGGTGTATCAGGAGTAACTTCGATGGCAGATATCTTCGGCAGGTCCTTGCTCGAGCTGAAAGTCAAGTCAATACGTCCATCGGAAATGGTCAAGCCAAGTGCTGAGGTGGATAGCGTGACCACATAAGCGGTATTTCTTCCGACCTCTTTGTAGATATCCAGTCCCTGAACGACTGTCGTCCCTTCGAGATTCACTGACATGACGCGTCTGTTCGTCGCCTTGAAATAGATCTCGGCAAAATGCAGCTTGATCTGATAATCCCCGTTTGGCACATCAAAACGGTATGCCGTCATCCGATATCGTTCGCTTTGGTAGAGTACATCGTTGGTCGTATTCGCAATCGATGAGGTCGTCGAATATTGATCACCACCGACATAACCAAAGCTTCCCGCTGTATGCTGTTTATCGGCTGACCACTGTTTACCCGTCGTGCTCGTATACTGTGGCCCGCCACAGTTGATACGCCAACCGAGGCTCGAGCCAACCTGGAGCTGAACCGGAACAGTCACGTTTCCGCCATTCGAAGTGACGCTCAGACTGCCGTTATATGTGCCATTGGTCATTCCCGTTCTATCCACTGCAACAGTTACACCGGCGCTCTCTCCTGCGAGCAGGCTACCGCTTGATGGAGTCACTGAACTGACCCACGAAGGTCTGCCGGCTGTCGAAATCTGCCAGTTCAATATTTCCTGACCCGTGTTGTTGATCAATAAATTCAGACTGTTGACGGCATCGAGAAACGTGAGTGATGCCGGTGTCACAGACATCTGTGCCGAAGATCCCTGGACGGACATACTCAGCTCCACATTCTGGCCACCCGCATTTGAACCTATGTTGAGGACACCGACATACACACCCTCAGCGAGTCCTGCTCTGTTAATGGAAACAATCACATCCACAGATTGTCCCGGATTGAGGGCGCCATTCATCGGCTGAACTCCGGATATCCATGCCACGGATATCGTCTGGACTTGCCAGTTCAGCGCGGACCCGCCCGTGTTTGTTATTTTGAATGTATCATTGAGTGCTGTACTTCCGTAACTCAGCGTCGTTGGATTAATCACCATTTGAGGCCCGGAAGAAGCAATGCCCGCCACTTCAATCGCCGAGATTTTGGGCAGATCTTTGTTCGCGCTGAACTCAAGATCGATGCGGCCATCAGTGACTGTTAGCCCCAGATCTTGAGTATTAAAAGAGAGAACATAGGCGGCATCATGCCCGGCAGCCGAATAGATATCCAATCCTTCAACAATCGGATCTCCCTCCAACTGCACATTGATCTTTCTTTTTCTGGCTGACTGGTGATAAATTTCTGCAAAGTGCAGCTTGATGCGATAGTCGCCATTTGGCACATTGAAGCGGTACGCAGTCATACCATATCTTTCCGATTGATACAGTGAATCATCATCCGTGTTCGCGATTGGATCCGCTGTGGCATAGCTATCACCGCCGACATAGCCGTAGAAATTTGAATTGAATGGCTGATCGGCCATCCACAGATCTCCTCCCTTATCCACATATGCCGGACCACCGCAATTGACGCGCCAGGCATTTGGATCACCGGCCTTGATACTTAAATTCACATCGATATTGCCGCCGTCAGACGAGAAATGCAGCACGCCGTTATGTGTACCGGCAGCGAGACCGTTCCTGGTCGCTATGATGGTCACCTGCTGCGTGTTGCCCGGTGCTGTCACCCCATTTCCCGGTGTAATGGATGCAATCCATGCCGGCCTGTCCAGTGCCAGCACCTCCCATGTAAGCGGGAGATCACCGGTATTGACCAATTCAACAGATAATGATGTCGAAAAATATCCGTAATTCAGGTCCGTTGGTGTCAATGCCATATTCGGAGCCGGCGTATGAACCTCCATCGAAACAGAGACATTCTTGCCACCTGCATTCGAATTGAAAGGTAGTACCGCATTATAGAAACCTTCGCTCAATCCGGCTCTGTTGATGGTCACATAGACATTTTCCGAAGTATTAGCCGACAGTGTACCCGATTGCGGAAGAACACTTGTAACCCAGCTCGAACTGAAGCTGCCAAGATTCCATTGCAACTGGCTCTCACCGCTATTTCGCACGACCAGCGTCTCCACCACCGCTACACGTCCGAAATCCAGAGAGGCCGGATTAATGGAGAATACAGGTCCCTGCGGCGCCATCTTAGTGACATAGATCGCGGAGATCTTTGCCTGATCTTTCACATTTACAAATCCGATATCCAGACGCCCATCAACAACCGATACACCAAGATCACGGGTATTGAAATTATATACCAGCGCGGCATCATGACCCGCCGCATCGAAGATATCCAGGTTTGTGAGCACCGGCGTCCCTTCAAGCGTAACTGACATCAGGCGAGTATTCCTGCTGTTGTGATATATTTCCGCGAAATGCAATTCAACTTCGTAATCTCCGTTAGGCACTGTAAATCTGTAAGAGCTCAAGCCGTAACGTTCACTCTGATAAAGTACGTCATCATTTGTGTTACCGATGGGATCGCTGGTGCTGTAAGGATCGCCACCAACGTAACCAAAACTGCCGGCTGTGTAAGCCTGATCGGCGACCCATTGCTGACTGCTGTTATCCACGTATGCCGGTCCGCCACAATTGATTCGCCATGCCGATGGACCGCCGACATCCATCTCGATCGGGATATTTATATTTCCACCATTCGACGAGACAGCGAGAATATCGTTGTAACCGCCATCTCCAAGACCACTGCGATCTACAGTAACGGTCACCATTTGCGACTGGCCCGTACCCAGACTTCCGACTTGTGGTTGAACATTGGTTACCCAGGCAGAGGCCACATTGGAAACCGACCAGTTGAGAGTCCCGCTGCCGCTGTTTCTGACCTCCAGCTGCAACTGGCTATGGATATTCTGGAAATCCAGAATTGCCGGTGATACCGAGAGATTCGGTTGTGGTATCTGCGGAGTACCCAGTATTCTCAGTTTGATCCCGTCCTCAGGATAAACCAGATAGAATGTGTTTCCGTTCGCGCGAATGACGTGCTTGTTCCTCGATTCCGCGCAATCCCATCCGTCTGACAGCGCCACCGGATCACCCCAGGTCGCGCCGCCATCCTGTGAAAGCCGGGTTCTCAATTCGCCGTCCTCTGTGACCAGATATGCAGCGACAACGTTTTCACCATCTGCACTGGCTGCGATTGAACCGATACCCATCTTGAATTTCCAATCATCGAGCTCACCCTTCCGGGTTACGCGCACATCGCGGACCTTTCCGCCATTCGAGAATCGAAGATATCTCAGGGATGGCATTTTATCCACTGTCTGATCGATCGCAACGCCGTAACATACATGCGTTCCATTGACATCATCGACAAAAACATCAGGTGATCCGTTCTCACCCGGCCGGGCGTCGATATTATTATGAAAATCCCCCATATAACCGAGCTGTCCACCGGGTGTGTTCGAACGCCAGTAGTAAATCGGCCCGCCGGATGACGGGTACGACAGATCGCCGGCGATCAGATCAAGAAAACCACCGTCAGACACATCGACTTCATAGCGCTCATCTCCACGCGTCTGATCGATATTATCCTGATGATATATCACCGCCCCGTTCTGTAGCACATACATATGAACCGGTCCGGTATTCGTTACGACATCTGTAACAGAACTATGGCAGTAGTAGATCCTGTCCGCGGAATCAGCGGCAAGTCGCACCACATATCCACGCAGTACATTATCTCCGATCTTCAGGGGTGTTGACCACCCTGTAGCCGATTTATAGGTGTAGTACAGGTCATATCTATTACTGCTGCGATAGACACGATAGCCGATATGCGGATAATCCTGGCTGTCAACGGCAATCGACGCGCCGAATCGCATCATCCCCTCATCATTCTCCGCGCCCGGGACATTTTCCTCGAGCACGACATTTCCATACCTGTCGAGTTTGAAATAGGTAACCCCGTTCTTCATCACAAGCAGATGCAGATTCCCCGTACCTTTATGGATATCCAGATCGGGTGTATCACCCGAAGATATCTGGATCGGGGAACTCCAGACATCGCTCAATGCATTTCCGATAAAAACAGGCGTACTCGATGTGGATATTTGTCCCGATGAGTCAACCACAGTCAATGTCGCCGTGTAAACATTATCAGCGGCATACACATGGTTCACCAGTTGACCGGTACCTGTCTGGCCATCTCCAAAATTCCAGCTGTAACCGACGATACCGATATCGTCGTATGATGCACTCCCGTCCAGCGTGACGGAAAATCCGGCATCACCATAATAAGGTCCGCCGGCATCTGCGACCGGAGCTTGATCATTACTGTTACTGAAACTGATGAAACGCAGCTTTATTCCGCTCTCGACCGGATACACGAGATAGAACCGATTCCCTGTCGCCCGGATCACATGCTTGTCGCGACTTTCCGCACCACCACAATTGGCGGCCAAAAATTCCCGGTCTTCCCACGTTGTTCCGCTGTTCATTGAGAACGTCGAATATAGGTCGCCACCATCCGTGTGCGTGTACGCGACGGCAACGATCTGGCCGTTCGCCGAGGAGGCGATGGAAGCGATACCCTGATCCTGCTTCCAGGGGATACAATCGCCCTCGTTTGTCACGGTCACGTCCTTCACCTTGGATCCGTTCTGCCAGCGGCTGTATCGAACCGACGGCTTATTATTGACATCCGTATCTTTTGCCGCACCATAACAGATATGAACAATCCCGCTGGCGTCTGTGAACACATCGGGACAACCATTTCTGTCGATTGCAGCGCCGTCATGAATATCTCCCAGGGTATTGATATTATCTCCGCCATCGAGAGATCTCCAGTATGTGACCGGTCCGCCATTCGGATTCGGACATCCCAGTATGATCTGCAGTTGATCGCCATAGCTGGCATCTATCTCGACGCGGTCATCCGCACGATATGATGTGAGATTGTCCTGAGTATCGACTACCACTCCATTTTCAATGCGATAATACTTCACCGGTCCGAATACATCCGAAACAGCCGAGCCGCGTACGATGTGTACCCGGTTCTGTGAATCGATATCCATGCGCACCATGTATCCGCGAGTCACTCTGTCGGAAACGAGAAGAGGTGAACTCCACCCAGAACCTGTTTTATATACATAATAGATATTGAATTTGAAGTTACCCTCATCCGTACGATAACATACATGAGGATCACCGTTATTATCCACGGCAACCGTGGCTCCAAAATACCCTTCGCCCGGGATACCTGCGGTGCCTGGGACATTTTCCTGAACAATAACATTGCCAAGCGCATCCGTTTTCGTATAGACGACGCCGTTATTGAGGGAAACAATATGCAAATGTCCCGTCGCATGATCGATATCAAGGTCGGGTGCGGTGCCGGATGAGATGTTCAACTCCCCAGACCATTCCGCACTGCCGAAAGCGAGTGCAAAATTGGCTTCGACAAATTTATTGCCATCCATGGTAATCATGGTATTTGCATTCGAAGGATTCGCGACATCACCCGTCCAGTTCACAAAATCGAATCCATTGCCCGGTGTTGCGCTCAAAGGAACATTGGTGCCGTATGGATATGTGTACGCACCGACCGCCGGACTGGTAGATCCACCGTCGAAAGGATTTACCGAAATTGTGAGTGTATACTCGGCTGTAGCAAAATTGGCAACCACATTTTTATCACCATTCATCAGGATGGTTGTAGAGGGGGAATTTGGATCTGCAACATCTCCCGTCCAGCTCACAAATTGATACCCTGTCGCCGCAACAGCAGATATGTTCACCTGCTGGTCTGAGGCATAGCTGTGATTGCCCACCGTTGGTGTCGTTGTCCCTCCCAGAGGGGGATCAACTGACATTTCGAGTGTGTATTGAACCATCTGAAAATTCGCCGTAATCACTTTATCATCGTCCATCGTCACCTGAGTGCTTGGATTCGCAGGGTCTGCGACATCACCAGTCCATCCCAGGAATACGTAGCCAGCCTCGGGAGTGGCAGTGACATTCACAATAGAACCGTGCCCATAGGTGTGAAAGCCGGCGCTTGGAACTGTTGTTCCTCCAGCACCGGGATCGACCTGAATAGTCAGCTGATGTTGAATCGTTGTAAAATTTGCTGTGACGGTCTTATCCCCATCCATCGTGACTGTGGTGGATGCGATGTTCGGATCCTGGACATCACCGGTCCAGTTGACGAACTGGAATCCTGTTGCCGGTGTCGCCGCGATATCCACGATATCACCCGGCGGGTACTGATGCGTCCCTGCCGCTGGATCGACTGCACCACCGTTGCCGGGATCCACCGCAGTCGTCAGAGTGAAGGAAGGACCTCCGATCGTAATCACAACAGCCGTCGTACCCAGCGCATCGAATGTCACACTGCTATCGCCCAACGACACACCTGTCTCGTATTCATAAAATTGAATTTCACTCTGCTTTACATTATAAAACTCTCCCGGATCATCCAGCCATAACTTGAACAGCATCGTATCCCCCTGTACGAATCCGCATCCGGTCCCGTCATCGTTGGTGGCAATGATCTCTATCGGTTCATCCGGCGTTACGGGAGCAGTGAAGAGCGCCGCACCGACGCATTCACCGGGTTCCGAGGATCCGAAAACACCGATCTCATCTCCGGCATCCAGATCCTGACCGTTATAGGTTACACCCGCAACAAAAATGTTCATCGGTGTGAATGGATTTTCACCCGGTGGAAGGCAGGATGTGATGTGAGTCTGTGAAAGTGCAATGCTGCTGAAAATAAAAATTGTCATTATCGTCAATATGACTGCCGATGGGAAATAACGCTTGTTCATTGTAAACTCCATAAACTATTGATAATTCCTAGCAAGGCCAAAAAAGCAAGTTTCATACCATTAGTTTTTTCAATTTCTTAACACAATAACCTATTCATTATATTTATGATATAAATTTTAATGTATCTTTCAAAATATTAAACAGTGTATTATTACGATACATATGTATCATATAATTAAATTATAATAAGTTAGAGGCTATTTCAAATATCGATGAAAAATGAAACAAAAACCCTGATCTTTCGTGTGATTATCATAACATGGTAAACAGCTAAGGCATCTTTTGTGGACGGAGTCAGAATAAACATCACAGGAAATCCACTTCTTTTTTCCCTCATCGCCGGGGTATTCATTGCTTTCAGTATCATGCTCTATCGCAGAACGAATCCGCCTGTTTCTGCTGCGTTGAGAAGAACGCTCACTCTTCTGCGTACCAGCGCTCTGATTATGATCGCTTTCTTACTCTTCGAGCCGCTGCTGACACTAAGGCTTAAACGGGATGATAAACCGGTCGTTGCCGTTCTCGTGGATAACTCCGCCAGCATGAGTTTGACCGATGCCGGAACGGTTCGTCCCGATGAGTTGTCGCGCGTACTCAACCACTCGGTTTTCAATAATCCACCGAAAGACATACAGTTTGTATATTTCGCGTTTTCGAGCGGGCTTCGTGATCTCGAACTTCAACCTGACGATTCTTTGACGTTCACGCAAGACGGGACTGACATTGCCACAAGCCTTCAGCAGTTGAAAACAAAACTTGAGCGAGCCAACCTTGCAGGCGTCATTTTGGCAAGTGATGGCAATTACAATATTGGAGAGAATCCCGCCAGATTGGCACAGGACTTTGGCACGCCTCTCTTTCCCATAGCCATCGGAGATCCGACTGAGCAGAAAGACCTCCTTATCTCGAGTGTCCACACAAACCGGATCACCTATGTCGAAAACAAGGTTCCCGTCGATATCACTATACGGGCGCATGGATATCGCGGCAAGAAGATCAGCATCAGGCTGCAGGAGGGCAGCGATGTCATCGATTCGAAGGAAATCGTTCTGAATAACAACGATCTTGAGACCAGAACACGCCTTCATTTCACACCACTTGAACATGGCAATAAAAAATATTCTGTGATCATTCCCGCGCTCAGGAATGAGCTCACTTCGAAGAACAACAAGGCTAATTTTTACGTCAAAGTGCTGAAGAGTAAAATGCAACTACTCCTGATTGCAGGAGGCCCGGGTCTGGACCACTCATTCTTATCCCGTACTCTGAAGGAAGACGAAAACATCGAACTGACAACCCGCGTCATGAAGAACAACACTGTGTTCTACGAAGGCGATATGGCGTTCTCTCCCGAAGCGCTTGGTAAATATGATGGCTTCGTTCTGCTGGATTTCCCGAGAAGGCAAAGTTCACCCGCGACAGTCGATGCACTCGCCAGGGTTCTTTCAGAATCCGATAAAGCGCTCTTTCTGATCGGTGGTAAAAATATATTTTACCCGGGGCTCAGGCCGCTGCAGAAATTTCTGCCAATGGCCATAAATTCGTCGACCGGAAATGAAAAACTCGTATATACCATGTTATCCGGCGAAGGAGGAATTCATCCCGTCATGCGCCTATCGGAAAACGACATTGAAAATCAAACCGTATGGAAATCACTTCCTCCGATTCACTATTCGCTGAGAAATGTAAAGCTCCTCGACGGAGCGAAATCCCTGCTCGATGTTGACAAACAGGCTTCCAATATCCTGAGCGAGACAGCCGCGCTTCCCGCCATCATCACCAGAAACATCGGCTCTCAGAAAACGATTGTTATCCTCGGTTACGACATCTGGCGATGGAATTTCCTGATGCAGGGAATCGGTCAATATAGCGACGCGTACAGCCAGATACTGACAAACTGTCTTCGGTGGCTTACGACAAGAGAGGATAGTAAACGGGTCAGGATTTATCCTGAAAAGGAGGTCTATCGCAGCGGGGAAAAAATCACGATAAATGCTGAAGTCTACTTTGAGGATTACCGGCCGCTGGATGGAGCGGAGGTCAAAGTGAATATACAAAGCGATGGTGAATCAAACGAGATTTTGCTCTCAGGTATCGGGAATGGCAAGTACGAAGGGACATTTCAGGTTCTTAAAGCCGGTGAGTATACGTATGCGGGCACGGCCAGTAGTCGTGACAGACTCATAGCAAAGGACAGTGGCAGATTTTCCATAGAGGAATTCAGCCTCGAATATCACGACACTAACATGAACGAAACCATTCTCAAGCAGATCGCGGAAAACAGCGGCGGTACATATCACACCGTTGAATCGATGGACGCTCTGGCTATAGAATTGGATTTTCCAACGAGAGTGACATACGAAGAAATTCAGTGGGAAATATGGAACAGGATATATTTGCTGATCACCATCATCCTGCTGCTGAGTATTGAATGGTACATCAGGAAAAAGAGAGGTATGCTATAGCTATTCAACCTTGACGAGCATGAATTCTCCGTTTCCATTCCGATCTTCGAAAACAAATTTCCTGTTTATTTTCGCGTAAAACCATATTTCATATGGTGGTATGTTCATGTCGCTCGCAAATCTTTCGACATTTGACGGCGAACCGTATTTCATATAAACTTTGCCACGGTCTGTTTCCCAGGCAGTCTTGGCGATTCCGTTGACCGAAAAGTTATAGTTTACAAAATCAACCCGGCGATAGAATTCATCCATTAATTCATTCGCTTCGGTATCGGGCGTTGGATCCCGTTCTGACCAGTAGTTATCGAACAAAAACTCTCTTCGGGCTTCAGGCGCCGACGTCCACACATCCCACGTATCCTTGCTCACAAATTCCTTCAGTGGTTCGATGGCACGATTCACATTCAACTGCGTGGATTCAAAATAGCGCCAGTTTGATGAAAAGGATATTGATTGTTCCCGCTTCACTCCGCTTTGAGCCACCGTTACGGTCAGTTTATATTTGTTTGCATCATCCACGAGCTCTCTGAGATTTATGATCACCGGCATGATTGCTGAATCCGGATCTATCGTTTTCGAATTGGATACGACCAATCGCTTCGATATATCTTCAATCTGACAAGAAAATGTGATCTGGTCGTCGGGATTGGAAGTATATATCTCAAAGCATGCCCAGAAATTCGAATTGATATCATTGTACACTCTATTGATATCCGGTGTTGTCGATCGGATCCCCGCGTGATTTTGGATGGTATCGACATCGCTCGACAAAAAGATACTGCTCAAGTTCACAGGATTGACCTGAAATCCAGGGACTTCCAGCTCGGCCTCCCGCCGTAGAGATTTTCTATTATCCATGTCCGTCAGCTCGATGATCACACTATGCTTTCCCGGGATCAGATGTATTCCGTACCGAATACGATTTGAAATGTTCTTCTGATTCGTCTCGGCGAAAGTTTGTGTGACAATATTACCGGAGAAGGTCTTGCCACCCATGTGGTTGCCTTTTCGATCAAACACCGCGATCATCAGCTCGTATTCAGCCCGAAAATCGGATGCGTTCTCTTTTACGAACTGCAGGATGTCGTTGCAGAAACCGACGTGGATATCCACATACGATCTTGTGTCATCTTCGAGTGAGCGGAATTGATAAAAATCGTACAACACAACCGGTGTTCCGAAAAACCGGCTCTTCTGCCCATTGCGTCCGGAGTCTCTCATGTGCTGGCCAGTGAGCGTGCCGGTTAGTATGATGAAGATCAAAAAAATGAGTGGTGTTTTTTTCATATTATTCCCTGTCATTCAATGGATCCTGTGATATCTGACGATTCACGACGATTATGCTGAGTTGATCTGTTTTAAAATTCAGGACCCAATGAAAAATAATATACCGGTTTCGGCGATGTGGAGGCGAGGTCGGTCGTCCACGCCGCGTCAAATCTCAGCAGAAAGAATCCCAGATTGAGCCGCGCACCGAAGCCATACCCCATAAAAATATCATCGAACCGCGGCAGGGAGCCAGTGCTCGAACGAAATGCTCTGAAATTATTATCATCCCATGCAGAGCCCGCGTCGACAAATAGCGCACCGCGAATATTTGCCAGTCCAAGCGGCAGAGGCCATCCCATAATAAAATATCGAATGAATGGAAAACGAAATTCCAGATTTGCCAGCGCGAAACGGTTTCCAACTCGTTCATAGTAGAGTCCTCCGCGCATCGGCATTTCGAACGAGCTGAAATAGATATCATCCACGTCGTTCACGCGGATACCTCCGTAGCGCGTACTATAGTTGAGCCAGCCGGGTGTACCTCCGAGAAAAAACTTCTGCGGCTCCTTCCCCTCGCTGAATCCGCCGGACAATCGTACGACAAAGTTGTAATCCTTGCCGGTGCGTAAATATTTCCGCCAGTCAGCCCTGAAGGTCAAAAAATCCAGACTGTACTGGCTGTATCCCGGACTGTAGGTGACGCCATAAGATGAACGCGTTCCATTGACTGGCCCGGTATACCCCCACACGACGGTATCGTTGACCAGATGGAGGTCGAAAAACAGATTTCGCTTCTTTTCGGTTTCCAGTTCATACTGGAGGTAATCACGATCGATCCCCAGCCAGGTAAAAGAGAAATCGGTTCGTCGAAATTTTGAAAAAGGATAGGACAAACTGCCCATAAATCCATAATTCCGGTCTCTCACCCAACCGTAAGATGTGTAAAAGTAGTAGGCGTAATGAAATCCTCCTGCACCGTAGTCCATCTTCTTCGGCAAATAGAAATACGAACCCTGAAAATTGGAATTCTTCAGGTCATAGAACAGATTGGTATACAAATAAATTCTGTGATTGCCCAGAATATCAGAGAGTGCGATCTGTGTGGCGCCCTGGAAGCCGAAGAACTGGCTGTAACTGGCATTGCCATAAACAAGGTCGGGCGAAAACTTTATCTTATAGTTGTTCACCTTATATTCACCATTCGCCAGTTTGAAATCTGAAGAATCGAGAAACGCCGACTCCTGATCGTCTTCCGCCTGCACGAGTCCGTCTTTAAACTTGCTGTCAAAAATGTAGTTCTTATAGGCCTGCACATCTTCAGACGATTCCTCCTCCACGGGTGAATCAAATGCATAGAACGATTCGTTTTTGAACGCCTTATGTCCGTTTTTCGCAATGAAATTCGTCTCTTGAATCTGAATTTCGCCCGGCGATACTTTGGATGGGTTTTTCATCAGATAGATATCATAACCACCCTTGTAAAATGACGTGAAGGCGATCTGATCCACTCTGCCTTCCCACGACAGATGAAAAATGCCGGTGAGCACATTCGTAATCGGATATTCAATACCCGATTCGAGATTGTGTATGTAGATATTGTAGATCCCCTTTCTGTCGCTGACAAATGCAATACGATCACCATCTGAGGAAAATACGGGACTGAGTTCATTCGCCCGCGTGTCGGTGATCCGTTTGACTTCATAACCATCGCGATCCACTGTATAGATATCCAGGCTGTAGAAATTGGAACGATATACTTCGAAGTCTTCAGGAACAGCCTCTCTGTTCAGATAATCTCCTCGATCACTGGCAAAGGTAAGCATTTTACCATCGGCAGACCATGTCGGCTCCAGATCACTAAAGACGTCATCCGTGATTTTTCTCATCTTTCGCGTCTGGAGATGGTAAGCATAGATATCGCCCTGACCGTTTTCGATACCCATAAAGGCGATCTCTTCTCCGTTTGGCGACCAGGCCGGGCTGAATATTCCGTCGATACTGAGCTTGATGGTCTTTACGATTTTTCTCTTGTCCACGTCAACCAGATGCAGCGCGTCCTGATCTCCCGCTTTTGCCGCAAAGACGATGTGCTCACCGTCCGGCGACCAGCTGATACCGGCCCGAAGCCAGTGCAGTTCCTCGAGATTCGACGTCTGTTGCCCGCTCACCAGCTTACAAATGATCTTTCCATCAATGGCGCTTAACAGATAAATGTCGAAATAATCTGATCTGTCCGAAAGATAAGCGATCTTATCTCCATTCGGTGAGAGCGCCGGTCCGCTGTTGACAAAGTTTCTGTCCTCTTCATGATCCGTCAACTTTTTGGCAAATTCCTCCGGTTCCTTTCTGTCGGCGATATCAGGCCAATACTCGCGCTTCAGATGCATATGCCATTTCTCAGTCAGATCTTCGGGATCAACCCCGATTGCCTGCTTCATTCCTTTGACCATACTCTTCGAAACCTTGATCTTTCCAAGAAGCTCACCGATCTTTTCCTGACCATACTTTTCCGACAGATAGTAGAGCACCGACTGGCCACCTTTGTACGCCATAAATCCATATAGCTGAGATACATTGGGAACGTATCCATTCAAGGCAGCGTCCCGTATATACATGTCGCTTTCTGTATCCCAACCGCGACTCTCATATTCAGCCAGACCTTCAATCAGCCAGAGTGGTAACTGCAGTCGTGCCATTCCGGTAATGATCGACTGTGTTCCCGCTCCGTAAACCATCTGCAACATGACAGCATGCGTCAATTCATGATGTATGACGTGCCGGAACTGCTCCCAATTCCCCTCGAACGGGATGACAACACGATTCTTGAAAAACTCGGTGAATCCACCGACCGATTCGTCCGGGGGCGACAGGGTCACATTGGTCTGTCCGAAATCATTATGACTGTTATAGGTGATTATTTTTATCCGATCCAGCAGGTCATATCTCAGACTTTTCGACAGGCGCTTATAGCTTGCTTCGCTTATCTCCGCCACAAATTCAGCGATGGATTCACCCCCATCGGTGAAATAGATATCGAAATGTTCTGACTGAATGTATTGCCAGTTGAAATCTTCATACTGCACCTTGTTCTTGCCAAAATACTGGCTAAAAATGACCTGCGGCAGCAGCAAAAATCCTATACATAAACTGATCAATCTGTTCATCGTCATAATTACAAATCTCCTACTGTATCAATGAGTGATGCCCGGTACTATTCTACGCGAAACTCCTCAAGGAATATCCCCAGCTTATTTGAATTCCGGTCCGTCACACTGAGAGCGAGCGTATAGGAGCCTTTCGGCAGTTCAAAATCAAATCGAAAACTCCTCCTGGCCTTCTTGTCGCTCCCTGACTCTGCTAAAACACCGATATCTTTCTGATTGGAAAGGACTTCTCTGAAATCATTATTGTAGACCACATATCTTTCAAGAAATTTTGCCGAATACTTCCCGTCATCCTTTAAAAATTCAATGTCCTTTGCTGACAATTTATAAACCACATCAATTTTCTTTAGATCCGAAACGCTCTTTTTCACATCCAGCGCCACCTCAAAGTCCTTCATAGGGCTGTAATCTTTATACGCATCAAATCTGAATTCGTTTTTATAAATATACTCGGTTTCGATGTATGATTGATTGTTGCGGTACATGATCCTGCTCATCGGGCCGGGTTTTATACCGTTCCCGAAAATATTCGTGATATATGGTTTCACTGCAAAATCAACATCATACCGGTAATATCTCCATATTTCTTCGTACATGCCACGGCTTGTGTCCCGGTGGTCAGGGTCACCATATTTCACATACAACTCCCCCCGACTGTCCCAGGGCGCCACGCTCCATCCTTCCCGCAGATACTGCTGAGTAAGATGTTTGAATTGCCTGCCATTCCATTCATCACCAAAGTTATCTCGCGCATACCGGACGCGTCGAAGGAATTCATCTCTCCGTTCATTGGCATCCGTAGTCGGTGTCGGATCCCAGCGCTTCCAGAATCTTCTCAACCATTCTTCACGATCGTAGTCAGCACTCAGGGAAAAATAATCTTCAAACTGATTCGAATCCAGTATATGCCATAACCCAAAGTTCATGAGTTCTGTATCAGACCAATCCTCCCCTTTCCTGTTCAACTGCAGATATGTTTTGTAGCGATTGGTTTCATAAAATAGCTTATCCCAGAAACTCTGATCAGATCCCTCGCTGGACAATCCCCCCTCATTCTTAGATTTCAACAGTATTTCGATATCCGACAACGATTTCTCTTCTTCCGTAACAGGTGCCGGCGTACCTTCAATTTTCTCAATCAGCTTTTTTGACATGGCCGCGAGATCCACATCATCTCCCCTGCCAATATTCTTGAGTACAGGCAACGCGGCGCGATTTCCAAGCTCTCCTAGACTGATTGCGGCCTGGTTTCTGATATTCACATCTGGATCATCCAATTTTTGTTTGAGAAATTCTGCGTAGCTCTCCTTACCATTCCTGACAAATGTCTCCGCCAGAAATATTTGATGAATGACCGCGTCATCGACCCAGGCGCTTTTTGGGTGTTTATCGATCACTTCCTGATACGTGAAAAACGCATCTTCCAATTCTCCCTGTTTTTCCAGAATATACGCATTCCAGAAATCAGCATCATCGCGATAGCGGCTTTCGGGATATCTGTCCCGCAACTTGTTAAATGACTGAATGGCCTTATTCCACTTCTTTTCAATGGTCAATTTTCGCGCTTGCTTGTATAGTGTGAAGTCATTCTGACCAAACAGCGTGGAAACTTGTATGAAATGTATGACAAGCAAAACCAAGATTCGTTTCATCAACAGCTCCCTAGGATACATTTACAAGCTGAATCTCTTTCAGTTCTGAAAATATCCTCATGTCTTTAATGCTCTTTTTCACGTATTCAAGTTCTTCGTTCGACACATCATCTTTTATATTTGATACCTCCAGGAGTATGATCTCCAGTCGATCGAGCAGATGTTCCAACCGGACATTCTTGTCTTTCCTTGCCACCTCTTTAAGAATCATTGTTTTCTGCAATAATTGTTGGCAATCGATATCATCCATAATATATTTCAATTCATGATAAGCGTCCATATTCGCCGTTTCAAGCAGCAACAGTTCCGTCTCAAACAGGTAATTGTTCAACAGTTTTGCATCGACAACGGATTGTTGCGCCAATGGTTGTTGCGCCGGCGTCACAAAGAGGAAGCGTCCAAGGACAAATCCCAGCAGAAGCACGGCCGTCAATTCGGCAAGCCTCACACCGAAAGATGGAACCCGAATCCAGGAATCCAGTAATTGCTGATACCATGAATCCTCTTTATAGATCGAGCTCAGATTCTGATGGTAGGAACTTATGAGTGCTCTGTCCGGTCTGGGCCGCGAGCGCCTGGACATTATCCCGGTCGTCTCTTCTATCCTGCGCAGTTCTTCAGCACACAAAGGACATTCGGAAATATGCGCTTCAATTTCAGATAACTCGTGTCCCGCGATATCACCGTAGTGATAGTCTATTAATTTTATTTTAGTTTTGCATGTTTTCATCTTCTTTCAAAGACTCTCTTAGTTTGTTAATTGCTCTGAATAAATGGCTTCTCACTGTGCCGGGCTTGCATTCAAGAATTTTGGATATTTCATACATGCTCATGCCATGATAGTGGCGCAACACAAATGCCTCGCGTTGTTGTTCCGACAGCGTATCCAGTGCATTTTCAATCTTCTCTTTGAGATCCTTGATCTCCAATCGCTCAAGCGGATCCTTCTCTTTATCACGAAGTATGATCCTGCCCGGCATTGGATCATCTTCATTCTGTATATTCTTATCGATTGAAACAGACGATCTTCTGTATTTCGATCTCTTGAAATCAATAGATTGATTGACGGTTATTCGATATAGCCACGTGGAGAAAGAGGACTTGCCTTTAAACTTCCGGATACCGCTGAACACCCGCAAAAAAACTGATTGAGCGACATCCTGGGCATCGTCGTAATTTCCAAGCAAATCATAAGCCAGATATAGAACCTTGTTCCTGTACTTCTTGACTAATTTACCAAAGGCTCTCCTGTCTCCGCGCTGCGCCTTTTGAATCAATTTCTGATCAATATCAGCCATTCGGTACTATTTGGACGGTGGCAAAGTTATTATGTTTACACATATTAGAATCAAAATTCAGCGTCGCCGTCCGTAGAATCGCCCTGTATGGATGTAACAGATTGATTATATTCGTCCTACTATAACAACGCGCTTTATGGCCTTTCTCGAATGCCCTCTTCCGGCACATGTTAAATAACGATGAGCAACAAAACAATCGAATCAGGAGAATCACATCATCTCTGATATTGTGACAAATTCATATCCCTTATTTCTCATTTCGTTGATGATCATGGGAAGTTTCAGATGCGGATAGTCGTCAGTCCTCATCGTGCCCAGATGCATCAATACAATCGTACCATTAGCGCCATATTGGGACCCGTTTCCGTAGGACAATATTTTTTGTACAATCTCGTCGGCCGAATGATAGGCAGGAGAGTTTTTATCCGCGACCCAATCCAGCGTATCCATCCCGTTTTCCCAATTCTTCCCAAGTGTCCAGCCGACATGACGGAATCCGGCTTCGGCTGCCCAGGAACGGATATCGGCATTATGTTCACCGTACGGCGCTCGCCAAAATGATGCCATCTTCTGACCGGTAATATGCTTATAAAGTTCGGCCACTCGTAACAGCTCCTGCCGGACGACTTCGCGGTTTATGTTCTCAAGTGTGTTGTGCCGCCTGTTCTCCGCGAAACTTGTTAAATGTGGATGTGTCCAAGTATGATTCCCAATCTCGTGCCCTTCAGCAAGCATCCGCTTGACAAGCTCCGGATACTTTCTCAAATAGATCCCGGTGAGAAACATGGTGGCTTTCACGTTTTCCTGATTGAGAATGTCCAGGATGTCAGGCGTTGCGTTATCGAGGTAGCCGCCGTCAAATGTCAGCGCGATCTTCTTTTCATCGATACTTCCACGCACAAAGTCTCTGGCCAGGAATGAACGCGTTGGAACGCCATAAGTAAAATTGATCTCTTCCAACACCACACTGCTTCCATCCTCGTTGAACGAACGCACAACAAATTGATTTTTCCCGGGTCTGGCCGTGATACCCGTGAATTTGAATGTGCTGCCTTTCACGACCTGTGCCTCAATCAGCTTCCCCTTAGAGGAGACTGTGACAATGCGGTTCGGCTCCGTTTCTCCTTCGATCGTGAAGTTGTTCTTCATCACCATCGATCCCGGTTGAGGTGTCAGGACTGTCAGCGTATCCAGTGTATGAGCGACGCTGTCGATTGAAACCGCTGGGGGAGATTCTGCCTCGACGTCCAGAGTGTTTCGAATCTCATTGATCTTCTGCAAGTTGTTGATACCCAGAATAATGCTGATCATCAAACCAAAGAGCAATGCCGCATTGATCACATTTGAAAAATTGAGTCTTTTTTCATCCAGCATGTAAACTTTAAACTGTCTGAAAGCGGTTTTGACTGCAGCAATCACAGACACAGCCAGGCATTTATAACTGCAGAAGACTCTGTTCATGATATTGATCTGACACTGCTCACATATCAGATCGCCACAACAATGACACTTGCACTCAGTCGACATTTCAGGATGATTTTTGCACACATGTTTCATATAAAAATCTCTGTCTGATTATTGAGTATACTCGATTTTATTTTCCTTTACCAGAAATTTTTTCGATTCACCTTTGATGACCCGGTCCCCAAAACCTGTGATCGTCATAAACGTTCTCAGGAGACTGTTCTTCAGGCCGGTCTCCTGCTTTTCAGGATCTGACATCTCTTTCAGATCAATATCTTTCACCTCTCCGCTCAACCACTTCCTAATTTCCTCATAATTTTCAACGGACAATGGCCTGAGTATCACTTCAATGATCAGGAAGTAAGTCATATCCTCGTTCATGTCTTTTACAGATGCAATCCGAAAGTTGGTAAACTCGGTGCATCTTTTTCGGACTGTCTTCATCGAGCGGGTGAGCCTTTGCTCATCCGGTGTCAGTATCACAAACTTCTCTTCCCAAAAATCATAGAAAGTCTTTATTCTGATCTCCTTTTCGGTGATCAAACGGTTCAGAAGGCCATTTGTCTTTCCCCAGAGTTGTATTTTGTATTCCAGCGTCGATGTCCGTCCCTTTCTCAATCCCTCTGTTATCTTGTCTTCCAATATTCCCTCACCCCGAAAATCGACGGCAAGATACGAACCATGAATATTCACGGAATCAACCACGACCCTTCTTTCTGCGGCATCCAGTGATACAAACGCCAAATGAAATAAAATTATCAGGGAAAGGAATTTTTTCATTTTTACTCATTCTTTGTGACCACAAAACCGAGCCACTCGTCCTGCTCTGCTTCTTCCAATACATCCATGTGGTTCTCTTTCAAATGATCCGATATCAATTCCCGTTCTGAGATGAGAATACCCGACAGGATCAGCAATCCCCCTTTTTTAAGATGTGCTCTCAATTCCGTCATCATATTGGTGATAGCAGTTCTGTTGATGTTCGCCAGAATCGTATCGAACGATACAGATCTCAGACAATGGATTGTGCCGGCGAATAACTGGATGCGCGACAAGACTTCGTTACGTTTGCAGTTCTCACGGGCGGTCGCGACGGCAACAGGATCGATATCAAAAGCAATGATGTCCACGGGTTTCATAAGCGCGGCTGCAATCGAGAGAATCCCTGAACCGGTGCCGACATCCAGTGTTGCACCGATACTAAGAGCATTTCGCCGTAACAATGTCAGCGCAAGCTGCGTTGTCGCGTGTGCCCCGCTTCCGAATGCCATCTGCGGATCGAGCTCGATAACCAGCGTACCAGCATCTTTTTCGAGTGCAGTCCACGTCGGTTTAATGACCAGATCGTCCGTCACATGGATGGGCTTGAGCGCTCTTTTCCAGGATTCATTCCAGTCCACGTCTTCAATTTCATTCACATCCATGGATTCAGGAGAAATATTGAATCCGAGTTCCTTCAGATCATTGAAATAGATCTTCAGCTCAGCCTCTGCTTCGTGGGACCACTCCTCAGCCTTGAAATAGGCTCGCATCAGATTTTCAAAAACTGAGACGCCAACACTGCCAAGCTCAAACATCCGGTTAGAGACAGCATCCTCGAATTCGTCGGTAACAGTAATTTTCACTTCAATCCACTGCATCGGTCATCAAAACTGAGTATTGTTCACGATGACGTTAAGCGCCTTTGGCATCACAGAGACCGTCATCTTTTTGTTTTTGCCCTCGTACACTTCCCCGTCCAGTTGGAAAATGTCGGCCTTTTCGCGGGATATAGTAAACGCTTTGCTCTGATAGAATTCTACGTAAGGCGCTTTTTCGATCTGTCCCAAGAATAGTTTGGGGAGATGCAGCATCGTCGGAATCAACTTCACCGATCGAATAATGCATAAATCGAGCAAACCATCATCCGGTACGGCTTGTGGAGCAATGATGGCATTGTTTCCATACTGTTTCACGTTCACGACCGCCACCAGCAACGCCTTCACCTTGATTTTCTTCTTATCGAATTTGATTTTGAATTCGGGTTGTTTGTACGTGAAAAACTCTTTTACACCGGCAAGATAATATGGCGCCGGACCCCTAAATTTGTATTCCGAAAATTTCTTTCCGATTGCCGCATCGAATCCATATCCAGAGGTTGCGAAAAAATATTTATCATCCACTACACCGACATCAATTTTTCTGATATTACCGATTGTGATCAACCGCACCGCTTTTCTGATGAGCAGCGGAATACCGAGCCCCCGTGCCAGGCCATTGCCCGACCCTATGGGTATGATGCCAAAGTGACATTCTGTATTCAACAGGGCCGACGCTGTTTCGTTCACCGTTCCGTCCCCACCCACGGCTACCACAATATCGCAAGAGGCCTCCACAGCCTCCTTTGCCAGTTCTGTCGCGTGCCCAATGCCTTCTGTGAGCACAATATCATATTCGCACAGATTTGGCGGGAAATATCTTTCGATCAATCTCCTGATATAGGCGATCGGATGAATGATTCCCGAATTGGGATTGTAAATAAACCGTATTTTTTTCCCGCGAGCCATTATAGAATTCCTCTATGGAAATATAGAGCCATCCGGATTATTCTGAAACAGATTATCGCTCATTTGTGGATTCGAATTCCCCGAAAGGTACACACCATAGGATCTGCTGTTTGCTACCACACAATTGGATATTGTCGGGGAGGCGTTATCGCAGTAAATATTGGCCGGCCTGTTCTGATCCCCGCCACCGTATTCGATCAGGCAGTCATTCAACAGGCAGGACGCGTCAAGGCATCCGTCTCCGAAATCAATGCAGCCCCATGCACCGGGAGTTCTGTTGCTCCCAGTAAAAGTGATGAGACCGGATGCGCCATCGGCGATCAAACCGCCACCTTCGCGTATTTCAACGGAAGCATTCGACTCAAACATGAGGGTAAGGTTGGCATCCAGATGAAGGATCGCACCCTTAACCTTAATGCTGTTTTTGATTTTCAATGGGATACTACGAAACTCCCAGAATATCGACGCCAGAATATCGCCACCGGTCACTTCAATAACATTATCCAGATTCGAGACACACTGCGCTCTGCCCAGAATATGGACATTTACCGCCGGAGTGCTGATTGGCGGTCCGCAGTTACTGGTGATTGAGACACCTTCGAATTTATCCGGCGAATACGTCCCCGTAACAATGAGACCGTACTGACTGCCGGACTCTATGCCGCAATTCAGAAATGATGGCGATGCTTTATCGATGGTCACATTTGCAGGCGACATGGGATCTGCGCCGCCATGCGCTATCAGACAGTTCATCAATTCACTGCCACTCGATCCATTGAATGTCAATCCATTCCAATAACCTTTGACCGGCACCATACCCTTGAAAATGATTGAATCATTCGAACCGACCGCAATCAAGCGTGAACCACCTGAAAGCTCCATACCGGTGTTCGCATCAAAATGCAGTTCCGTGCCAGGCCTAAGCGTCAGCGATGATTTTTTCACCAGCAGATCGTCAGAAATCCGGTAAGGCAATCCGAGATCCGGCCATTCGGCATCCGCGTTTACCGCTCCGGACACGACCTTTACGTAGTTCGATGCATTGCCCTGATAATTACCTTCGCTGATGAAAGGGATATTGACGGCTGCGGTCATTATCGGCTCTTCCGCGTTTTCAGTGATCATATTATTCAACACATTGACCGGTTGACAGTGTCCGGATAAATAGAGACCACCCGAGGCACTGGCTCTTATCTCGGTATCCCGGATCTCGGGGCTGCTCTCCTGACAGTAAACCATGGCGGGCCAATTCGCATCTCCGCCGCCATATTCGATTCTACAGTTAATGAGAAAGCAACTATCCGGGATCGAATTGCGGGCAAAGAATATATATTTCCAAACGTCTTCATCACTATCCCGCGTGAAAATAATCTGCTCATCCTGTCCGTCTGCAATCAGCCCCCCTGCCTCCATGATGTTAATGGATGCGCCATTCTTCAACCGGACGGTGGCGCCGCTCTCGATCCTGATCACGGCGTGATGTATGTAGAGATCCCCATCGATAATGTGCGGACTGGATGCCGACCAGAATTGATCCGAAGATATTGTGTCGGCGTGAATATCTTTGCCATTGCCGTCAACGGTTTGAGTCGTTGGCTGACGATCACAACAGATATGGGAAATCATCATCAGTAAGGCCGCAAAAATGAGATGACGCATGGACCTAGAATCCAGTCTTGGGTCTCCTTTTTCCAAATTTAACCGCGCATGGTGAATTCTTCGCAACGTAAACCTCCAGTATGTCGCACCATAAGGCTGCAAAAGTTCTGCAGCTACCTGATCCATCCACCCCTTCTTCCTTGGGAAACGAGGCATGAGGACATCTTAAATCACAAAAAAGTATTCCGGATGTATCCACGCCTGCATTGTCACTTGCCATGGAAATATGTAGCTCCTGTAGAAATCATAGTTTTTCATCAGATCTATTCGAATATCGTTGTTGTTCATATTCAAATATCTTTCTCATGTTCGTTATATCGAATTCCGTCAAATACCAGTTATCGTAGGTGCTGTCCTGACGATACCAGGATTGGTTTTCGAAAAATAGCTTCAACCACTTGTTTTCAAAGCCTCTGCCGTACTTCGCAAAGAAGGCGTTTCTCATGAGTTGCAGTTCTGTTTTAGACTTGGTGGATAACTCCGATTCCTTGATAGAGCCAAGCTCTACCGGTGGTGGAGAATACAGATCGATCGGCTCAGTATGTGTATGTATAATCGTCTGCCCAGGTTCATATACAATGCTGTCCGGATCCTCCATCATCAGCCAATTTTCTGAATAGTGATGGCGGATCAGCAGAGTGTCGACGGAGAGCGCCCAAAACGACCCCATATTCAGCGGTAGCACAAAATCATTTTCCGCGCGTTTGGAATATTCGAGCTTCATCCATGACATCAACTCACTATACCAGGCCTCGTTCACCCCGGCATCAAAAATGACCGGTGGTTTCTTGACGATGAAATTAAACGAGATGTCAATCTCTCTCACTTCTTCAGGTCCGAATTCAACCTTCCATGTGTTGACAAATCCAATGCCCGTTCGGTCATCATTTGACCATTTGATGCCGATACGGTCCACATAGTTTGTACACCTTTCTTTCATTTTTAGTTCATGAACTTCCTCTCCATCAACTTGCACCTGAAAGTTATTGAATTCGGAACTCAACAGTTCAGTCTCTACCACTTCGATATCAAAACCTGAATTAAAAGCGATCTCCTGCGTTACCTCCTTCGGGTACAGATTTTTCAATACATTGTGGCAATTCACAATCCAGATACCCAGCGGGTGGTGATATAGATCGATTCTCTGTTTCAACAACTGGATGTCATTCGAATTTATCAGAATCGGTCTGTCATACCGGTTTCTTCGCACCGGACTGATCAACGCATACACATTGGAGAACAGTATCAGCATCCACACTATAAAAACGAATAACTTAGACTTGGTCAAATAGTCCATCCCCGCGCTTGCTATACATGATGTCGCCTGAATTTATCAGCGATGAAAATATATACGAGAAACACGCTATTGTTCATATCTCCTGATCCATGACCGTCGGTCTTGTATCATTCTGGCTCCTACCCGGCTCCTGCCAAAATTCCCGAAAGTCGAAAGGTAGATTCCCTTGTTGAACAAAAATCGACCGCACTCTCCATTTATGACATACAACCGGAGTATTTTCGAACAGTCATAACCGCAATGTCCAATATGGCAGAAAATCAGCCTGTATAATGCTGCCACTCTGTAGCTTATGTATCAGACAGCTTTTTATCATGCTATTATTCTATATCTTACAGTGCATTCATCCAGCCAAAATTATACCGTTTTCATTTCATCCCTGGCATAAACTTTGCAAAATTATGCAAATGGTTGAATTTAATGAAAATCGAGAAAATAGCATGAACGAATATGTTGAATACAATCCCCAAAATCTGGAGAACATTCTCCTGAAAGTTGAGCAGTTGAACAAATATATTGCCCATCTGGAATCATCCCTCAAAGCAGCTGAGAATAAAAAGGACAGCTACAAAAACATCCTCATGAAATACAAAGAGATTCTCGATGAGCAACTGAAACTCTATCAATTACATCGTTCAAATATGTACATGCTCAATGAAACCATGAAAGAGAACGAAGTTTTCATGCTCGAACTGGAGCAGGAATTTTTAAGCTACGTCAATTCACAATCAGAGAACACAGATAAAAATGAAAAATCGCTCTCGTTCAAAAGGATCATGCTCCGGTTTATCCAACAGAACAAAATGTCGAAACTACAACTCAAGGAAAAACTCACAGAGCTGAATGAGACAATAGAACAGAAGAATCGGTTAATAGAGAGAATGCAGAACGAAGTTAAAATATCCAGCGATTCCGACGATGCTTCTTCACTACCTTCTCAAAGAGTATCCCTAAATTGAGGCTTTGTCTGATAATATAAATAAAAATGCACCTATAATCAACAGAAAAACCATCTTAACAGAAAATTTCCAGTACTATAATCCGCAAAAAAGCCTTTGATTCATCCAGATATTTTAGTAACTTTCAGATTATGATCGAAAAACTCGAAAAGATATATACGGCCACGTATGGTATGGCGCCGGACAAAATCGAGCCATTGAGAAGCGATGGATCAGATAGAAAAATTTACCGGATATTTCACGGTGATCGTACGGTCATCGGTATCCTCGGAAACAACCGTGAAGAGAATGAAGCGTTCATCAATTACTCCAGGCACTTCCGGAATCATGGACTCGATGTGCCCGAAATATATGCGGTCAATCTTGACGAGGGTGTTTATCTGGAAGAGGATCTAGGCGATGATACACTGTTCTTGTGGATGATGGCCATCAGAGATAAATCCGGATTCACCGGTGATATAAAAGATGTTTACAGAAGCGTCGTGAAGATATTACCACGATTTCAGATCACGGCGGGCAAATCCATTGATTACTCCTATGCCTATCAGCACACTGAATTCGCGCTGGAATCGATGAGCTGGGATCTGCACTATTTTAAAAACCACTTTTTGAATTACTTTTACAAGCAGAAACTCGATCATACCGAACTCGCGAAAGATTTCAATGCGCTGATGAAGTTTTTACTGCAGGAAAAGCGGGTCTATTTCCTTTACCGCGATTTTCAGTCCAGAAATATCATGATTAAAAATCTGAGTCCTTATTTCATCGATTATCAATCTGGCAGGAAGGGCGCGCTGCAATACGATCTCGGGTCACTCCTGTACGATGCCAAAGCAAATCTTCCAGAGGACTTCAGAGAAGAATTGATCGATGTATATCTGAAAGAAGCCAGCCAGTTAGGAAATATCAACAGCAAAAAGTTCCGGAAATATTTCTACGGATTCGTGCTCATAAGGACAATGCAGGCTTTTGGTGCGTATGGATACCTGAGCGCTGTCAAAGGAAAAACCCATTTCTTCAAGAGTGTACCTTACGCATTGAGAAACCTGGAAATCCTGTTAAAAAAGGACATCCCCGTTCTGTCGAAGCTGAAAACCTTGAGAAAAATATTCACCAATCTGACAGAGAATGAAGAGATCACAAAATTCGCCAACGAAATCTGATCTGACTATCCGCCTGAACTCATTCGGGTATCAAAAATCAGGAATTCCCGCCGATACGACAGGCAACAATGGTGGGTTCGTATTCGATTGCCGCTTCCTGCCGAATCCAGGTCGCGAAGAAAGATACAGATCACAGAACGGCAGAGATATCGCCGTCATCCAATACCTTGAAAAATATCCGGAAGTCGAGCAATACCTCAACAACGTCATTGAAATCATAGACCTCGCGATTGAGAGTTACATCGAACGTGACTATACCAGTTTGATGATATCCTTCGGATGTACGGGCGGACAGCATCGCTCTGTCTATTGTGCGGAACAAATCATGAAACATCTGAAAAAACGGAATGTCTCTATTGAACTCAATCATGTTGAGCTGGGCATATCCGAATCATATGATTCACCACGCGAATCTTGAACTGCGACTGAAACGTCCGGATGACAGGACTTCACCATGAAAGCAATGATTCTGGCAGCGGGATTTGGTACGAGGCTGAGGCCATTGACAGACAACAAACCGAAAGCCCTCGTCGAATTGAATGGAAAACCGATCCTGCAGATACTTATCGAACGATTGATTCAGTTCGGAATCAATGACATCATCATCAATGCGCATCACTACTCCGATCTGATCGTAAATTTTCTTGAGGAAAAAGAGCACTTCAATATCAATATTGTGATCTCAAGGGAAGAGGATATTCTCGGTACGGGTGGTGGCCTTGCGAAAGTTGCACATTTTTTCGATGATGACGCCCCTTTTCTGCTTCATAATGTGGATATTGTGACGAATCTCAATTACCGTCATCTTCTTGAACACCACCTGTCAGGCGATAATCTGGCCACACTCGTGGTATCAGAAAGGGAGACATCCAGATATTTTTTCATCGATAGAAATGATCTGATATGTGGTCATGGGAATCAAGACAATGCATTGCTGCGGATCATGAGATATCCATGCTGTCTGAGCAGGAAGGTCGCATTCAACGGGATTCACATCATATCGCCGGAAATTTTAAGCAATATCACCGAAAGAGGCACATTTTCCATCATCACTCTCTATCTTCGATTGATCGCCGAAGGACACAAGATCGGCGCCTATCACATGCCTTCATGCTACTGGAAAGATATCGGCAGAATCAAAGATTTGCGGTCTGCTGAATCAGAGATCGGGAAAACAGATCTTTGATCTTCTGATTCAGACATATCTGGTTGCAGGCATATCTTTAAAAATCCGGAGACTTAATTGGATTCATTTTTGGCTTCGGCATATTTGCCAGCATCCCAGCCATAATCTTCATAATGCCAGGTGAGTTCATCACCCGATACGTCAATCACGGCAAATCCCTCAGGGAATTCGAATCGAGGTCCCTGCCACCACGATCCCGATACTGCGCCGGCGGTGATATACTTCACTCCGTAATAGTTGATCTCTTCGACAGTATGCAGATGGCCCTGCAGTACCGCTTTCAAATTGTATGGATCACAAATCCGATTCACTTCATGCGCGTTCGTCACAACCAGACGTTCACTGTTCTGCGTCATGGGCCCATTCCTGTATTGCAGGAATATTGAATAGAACGGAATATGCGTCACCAGCACAACCGGCTGGTCACTCTCGATTTCGGACAGATCCTTTTCCAGCCACTTCATCTGATTCAGATCGATCTCTCCGCGATAATTGCGTTCGGGTGTCATCTGCATGGCATCCAGAAGCACGAAGTGCCATCCCTTGTGGTCGAACGAGCGATATGTTCTGCCATCACCCAGTCGATTCGCGAACATCTTTTTGCCGAATTCAGGATGCTTCGCATCGACGCCACTGTTTGGATACCACCCGAATATCTCATGATTGCCGATCGTATTATATACCGGCATATTAAATTCCTGAATCAACTCAGCATACAGATTATACAATGAATCCGCATGTTCATATCCGGTGGCAAGAACATCGAATACCAGATCCCCGCCGGTGACGACAAAATCGGGCCTGGGATCCAGCAAATTGACGGCTTCGATCGCAGCTTTGAAACCTTCAACCGCTCCAAGTTTTTGCTGACAGTGAATATCGGTCAGAAAGACGAAACGGAATTCATTCTCATCTGATTGACAACCGGTTAACAATGGAAGTATAAAAATAAAAGCAAGAATCAATGCCGATATCTTAATGCGACGCATAATCAGACTCCATAGAAAAAATGGCTCCGGAGACACTATCCGCAGCCATCATATCAGAAAATGAATAATTTTCTTATCCTTTTAAATGGTATTTTGCCCCCCTTTATGGGGTAGGGGAATTCATCATAGATCTTTTCAACTTGATATGGATCAAATGCATTCTTAATCTCTTTCGTCGACAGCTTTTTCAGTACCTGCACCTGAACAGTATTTGTTGTCTGTGACTTTCGAAGAACAATGATCCTCTCATCTTTTAGGTTTGCAGAAAGATCTTTCAAGCTGACATTGCTCTTAAATTTGATAAACTTCTCCATAATAAGATCCTTCGTAAATTGAGCATCATTGTAAATATATGAAAAACCTGAAAAGATATTATGACACGCATCACGTTTGGCAAGAATAATATGCCACTTTGCTTACATAAATGCAAGTTAAATATTTTTCATTTTCTCTGTATTACAGATTCTTCACTTGTCTGATACTGTCCAGGATCGTGCCATCCACCCATTTGACAACAGCGACGACCTTGTCACTCGTCTCCGCCCTGGCGGGTTTTCCACCGCATATTTCCTCGATCTCTTCCTTGAGTTCTTCGATCGTGCGGATGGGAAGGTCTGTATGCTCTACCCGTTCCAACAGATCTTTCCTCAACGGATTGATCGCAATCCCGCGCTCCGTCACAACGACATCGATGAGCTCGCCAGGGCCACACAGAGTTGTCACCTCGTCCACAATCACGGGAATCCTGTCGCGAAATGAGGGGATGGGCAAAATAGTGCATTTCGAAAAAAGACAGTTCTGCCATCCGCCAATCCCGTGCAGCAGCTTGCCATCGGAATGCGTGACGACATTGGCATTGAAATTGACATCGACTTCTGTGGCGCCCAGAACCACGACATCCACCATCGATGCGAAATTTCCCTTTCCATGATAATTATAACTGGTGAAAGGACTCGTATTCACATGAGTGGGGTTCTCACGCATGGAGCGTACCCCCTCGAGATCAAACGTCTGGCCGTCGAGGATATAATCGGTCAAGCCCTGTTCAAGCATGTCAACCAGGTATTGTGTGCTGCCTCCGCGGACGAATCGCGCTTTAATTCCGGCCTCCTTCATCATCTCTTTCAGATAGATCGCAAAAGCAAGGGATGTTCCACCGGCCCCTCCCTGAAATGAGAAACCATCGGTCATCAGTCCGGCGTCCCGGACAAACCGCGCCGTCATTTCGGCGATCAGCAACCGGTCAGGACTCTTGGTGATCTGTGTTGTTCCGGAAATGATTTTTTCCGGCTCTCCGATCTTGTCCATGACCACCACAAAATCGACGTAATTCCCCTGTATCTGCCATGGTATGCAAGGAAAGTCGATGAGGTTATCCGTCACGACAATAACCTTATCGGCGTATTGCGAATCCGCGAGAGCGAATCCCAGGAGTCCGCAGGCAGAAGGTCCGGTCAATCCATTGGCATTGCCAAAGGGATCGGCAGTGGGTGCAGCGATCACCGCGATATCTATATGCACATCACCATCCTGTACCGCCTGGTAACGTCCTCCGTGCGATCGTAAGACACCAAGGCCTTTCATCTTGCCGGACGAGCAATAATCTCCGAGCGGACCATTCATCGATCCTTCGATATGATGAATCACGCCAGACTCCATATGATCGATTATCGGTGCGTGGCAGGGGAAAGATGCACTCGGAAACCACATCAGATCCTTCACACCGATTTGTGCGGCCGCTTTGAATACATGATTCGCCACCAGATCACCATTTCGAAAATGATGGTGGGTAGAGATCGTCATACCATCCCTGATCCCCGCGTTCAACAGCGCCTTCTTCATATTCTCGACCACTTTATTTCCATCATCCGGATAATCACTGCAGGATGCAATTGGAGGTGCCGTTTTCCGACCGGAAGGTTTGTATTTTCCCACTCCCTGATAGGGCACAGCAGGACGGCCATTCACGACATCGGGAACGAATCTTCCCGCAGCATTCTTCACCATCTTCGATTTCATCGTCATGAGTCCTCTCTCCAATTCGCTTTTAATTTATTGGTTGCTACTGCCAGGTCGACGGTATGCAAGGCGCCCTTGACAACAGGCGGATCGATCATTTTACTACCCAGTGAAACCACGCCCAATCCCTTTGCCTCCGCCTCTTCGAATGCCAGCACGATCCTTTTGGCACGCGCTATCTCGGCCTCCCCGGGTGCGAAAGCGTCGTGTATCACATCGATTTGTCGCGGATGAATACAGCCTTTTCCATCAAAACCAAGCGACCTGGCCTCGATCACACTGCGGCGCAGTCCATCCATATCCGACACATCGGAAAAGACTGTATCAATCGGCTGAATCCCCGCAGCACGCGCCGCATTCACAACCATGGAGCGCGCCCACAAACTCTCCTTCCCCTCTGTGGTCCGCTGAGTTCCGATGTCCGCCGTATAATCTTCCAAACCGATGGTCAATGCGACAATGTTCTTCGCAGCTGTTGCGATGTCATAAGCATGCAAGATCCCTTTTGCGCTCTCCAGAATGGGCATATAGAAAACCGAGTGTGAGGAGCCACACATATCACTCACTTTGTCATCCACGGCTACAACATGATCAGCGCTTTCGCACTTTGGTATGAGGATCACGTGGGCATTATGTTGTGCTATGTAACTGATATCATCCAATCCTCGGGGCAGCTGATTGATACGAACCATCCTCTCAGCACCATAGAAATTCACCTGACAAAGCGCGTTTCTGACCAGAACTGCGGCTGCATCCTTCTCAGCATTGGCCACGCTGTCTTCAAGGTCGAGTATAACGCCATCGGGATTATGAAGTCCTGCGTTGAGCATGAATTTGGGTTCATTCCCGGGCAGATAGAGTCGCGACCTGCGAAATCGTGTGCGCGCGCTTTCATATTCAGACCAGCTCCTCATCTCAGGAAGGTACCCTTCTCCAATGTCCGCGTCAGCCCTTCTCAGCGCAGCCTCGATTCGCGCCATGAGGACAAATGGCACAGCACCATAATCTTCTATAACGAGAATGGCATGCGACACATTGCATGCTTTCATCATTTCATTCGCGAGCCGCTCAATCGACTCACCGTACATTGCCTGGACTTTACTCTTCACATTCACCTCGATGCCGCCTGAATCTCTGAGTTCAATCTGAACCCAGCAATCCGATCGGACATCAGAGCCCTTTCTGCCGGCTTGTGCAACAGCCTTCATTACCAAATCCTCCAATTAAATATCTTTCCCAGGAAACAAAAATTACGAAATTTAAATTTGAGAATCCATAAAAAAGGGCTCCATTACAGAGCCCTTTATCAACAATCGTGTCTCTGATTTTACTTACTGTTATCCTGGGCTTCTACCACACCGATGGCCGTCATGTTCACAATGTCATTGACTTCACAACCGCGTTGTAGCACATGCACTGATTTTTGAAGCCCCATGAGAATCGGCCCAATGGCCTCGGCACCACCCAGACGCATTAGAAGCTTGTACGCGATATTCCCGGATTGAAGGTCGGGGAATATCAATACATTGGCGCTGTTTTTCAGGCTGGAGAAGGGGAAGTCCTCTTTGATGATATCATAAACGACTGCGGTATCAGCCTGCATTTCGCCATCTACCATCAGATCAGGCTTCTTCTCCTTGACGATCTCCGTTGCCCGCTTCACCTTGATTGAAAGCGGATGCTCCACACTTCCAAAATTGGAAAAGGAGAGCATCGCAATCCTGGGTTCAATGTCGAATCTTTTTACTGTCTCCGCTGTCAATAGAGCAATATCAGCCAGATCTTCGGCGGTCGGATCTATATTGACAGTCGTATCGGCACAACATATGATCTTGTTTTTGAAAAGCAGCATGTACATACCGGCGATCTTTCGCACCTCCGGCCGCGCCTTGATCACACGCAGCGCCGGACGGATCGTATCCGGATAATGCATGGTCACTCCGGCGATCACGCAATCGGCATCGTCCAGATTCACCATCATCGGTGCAAAGAAGCGCCTCTGTTCCATGATCTTGCGAACGTCGGTCAGAGTCTCACCCCGCCTCTGTCGCATTTTATAGTACTCCTGGCAATATTTATCAAACATGGGAGCGTTTTCCGGATCGATGACAGGGACATCTTTCAGATCCAGCATGAGCTCTTTCGCGCGTTTCTTGATATACTCGGCACGCCCCAGCAAGATCGGTTTTCCGATCGACTCCTGTTTTACGATGGCAGCGGCGCGCAGGATCTTGTCGTGTTCACCTTCAGGATAGACGACGCGTTTCGGCTCACGGATAGCTTTGTTGATGATGAAACGCATCATTTCTCTCGATTTTCCAAGCCGCGCTTCCAGTTCTTCCTGGTACTTCTCCAGATCGATCTCATGCCTGGCCACACCGGTATCCATAGCCGCCCTGGCAACGGCAGGCGCTTCCCAAAGAAGCACGCGGGGATCGAAAGGTTTGGGTATGATGTATTCGGGACCGAATGCCAGGCGCTCGACACCATAAGCCTTGCACACCGAATCCGGCACGTCCTCTTTAGTGAGGTCTGCAAGCGCCTTGGAGGCGGCAATCTTCATTTCATCATTGATGGCGCTGGCTCTCACATCGAGCGCGCCACGAAATATGAACGGAAAACCGAGAACATTGTTAACCTGATTCGGATAGTCCGAGCGGCCTGTTGCCATGATCACATCCGGACGCGCATCCTTTGCAGCATCATACGTGATTTCCGGATCCGGGTTCGCCATTGCGAAAATAATCGGATTATCCGCCATCGACCGAACCATCTCCTTGGTGACGCAGTCCTTAATCGAAACACCACAAAAAACATCGGCACCCTTCATCGCCTCCTCGAGCGTCCGTGCTTTCGTATCACTCGCATATTTTTCTTTGTAAGGATTCATACCTTGTGCGCGCCCCTTGTAAATGACTCCCTTGCTGTCGCACATGATGATATTACCTGGTGTCACTCCGAGCAGTACGTAGAGGTCGGCACATGCAATCCCGGCTGCTCCTGCGCCATTGATAACGACAATGACATCGCTCACCTTTTTATTTACGATTTCACAGGCATTAATCAGCGCCGCACCGGAAATGATCGCTGTGCCATGTTGATCATCGTGAAAAATCGGGATATTGCTCGTCTTCTTGAGTGTCTCTTCGATGTAAAAACACTCCGGCGCCTTGATATCTTCGAGGTTTACACCGCCGAAAGTGGGTTCCATCAACTGAACCGCCCTGATCACTTCATCGGGATCTTCTGTGTTCAGTTCGATATCGAACACATCGATATCGGCAAATCTTTTGAAAAGCACACCTTTTCCTTCCATGACAGGCTTGCCTGCCAGTGGGCCGATATTGCCAAGCCCCAGTACTGCCGTTCCATTCGAAACGACAGCCACAAGATTGCCTTTTGCTGTATATGTAAAGGCGTCTTCTGGATTTTTATGAATATAGCGGCACGGCTCAGCCACACCAGGTGTATAAGCCATGGATAAATCACGCTGTGTCGCGCAGGGTTTTGTCGGTGTAACCTCGACCTTTCCCTTCCTGTCTCTGCTGTGATATTCGAGAGCTTCTTTTTTAAAGTCCATAATGATGGTGAAACCGGAGTTTCACCTGACCTCACCTCCTAAGCGAATTGAGTCAATAAATAAAATTAGATGATATTAGATTCAGTAAATTAATTCAAAAATATAACCAATACGGTTTTCAAATTCAAGAGTTATTTTTCTGATTTGCTTCAGCAAGTTTAATTCTCGTATACGGCAGCAGGCCTCCGGCATCCCTGATTGCGATAATTGCCTCTGGCAGTACTGGAAAAGTGAAGCGCTGCCGGCCAATCTCTATCCATCCTTTCTTGATATCCAGCGTAACATCATCGCCGTCCCGGTACGCATCAATTGCTTCCGGACATTCAATGAGCGTAAGCCCTTGATTGATGGCCGCGCGATAGAAGATCCTCGCGTAGCTTTTTGCCACAACGGCCTGAATATTCACAGCCCGCAATCCCAGAGCGGGTTGTTCCCGGGAACTACCACACCCGAAATTCTTGCCAGCCATGATAATATCGCCCGCCTTTACCTGACCGGCGAAATCGGGATCAAGATCTTCCAGCAAATGTGGAATGATCTCTTCAGCTGTGCTGCATGTGTATGTATATTTACCCGGGAATAGCATGTCGGTGTTGATATCATCCCCATAGTGCCAGACTTTAGACATTTTTCGCTCCCATGACATTTATAAAATCATCCAAGAAATTGTTTTGGATCTGTGATCTTTCCGGTTATCGCGGAAACCGCAACCGTTGCCGGACTGGCAAGATAGATATCGGCCTCCTTACACCCCATTCTCCCCTTGAAATTTCTGTTCGCAGTACTGAGGCACCTTTCTCCTGGTGCCAATACCCCCATATGAGCGCCGAGACAGGGACCACATCCCGGCGGAAGTAAAATGGCGCCGGCATCGGTCAGTGTCTCGATATATCCCGCCTTCAGCGCCTCGTGCATCACGGTGCGGGATGCAGGAAGTATCAGCAGGCGAACACGCGGTGACACCTGCTTCTCCCTGAGAATATCCGCAGCGATCCTGAAATCACTCAAGCGACCATTGGTGCACGTCCCTAACAGGCACTGATCGATCTCAATCCCGGCTACATCAGAAACCGGTACAACATTGTCCACCGTATGCGGCTTGGCGACCATGCTCCTGACGTCACCGAGATCATAATTCAATTCACATAGATAATCAGCATCCGGATCTGACCATAAGCCAGCGTAAGATGCTTTGGAGATGCCGAGGCTCTCCAAATATTTTTCTGCGACGGAGTCAACCGGGAAGACAGCAATCTTCGCTCCCATTTCAACCCCCATGTTGGAAATCGTAATTCTCTCTTCCATGGAAAGCCCTGAGATATCGCCATGAAATTCGACAGCACAATAGTTCGCGCCATCAGCACGTAAATCGCCGATTATCTGAAGTACGAGATCTTTCGCACTCACATGCCCGGGCAATGCCCCGTTCAGCATAATCTTGATGCTCCCGGGTACCTTGAACCATGTCTCCCCGGTCAACATCAGAGCCGCCGCCTCTGTCCTGTCGATACCCGTTGAGAATACATTCAGGGCGCCATACGTACAGGTATGTGAATCACTGCCAACGATAATACTTCCGGGAAGAGCAAGCCCCTTTTCAATGACAACCTGGTGACAAATGCCCGCACCTGCATCGTAGAAATTTGTGACATTGAATCTTTTGACAAATTCCCTGATTCGCTTATGATTCAGCGCTGTTTTTTCGTTTGCCGCAGGGACAACATGGTCAAGGACGATGACGGGCAGGTCCGGATGTACGATCCCGTAGGCGTCCAACTCATCGGCAATTTTACCGATGATGGCTGCGGTGTTATCATGGGTCAACAAATGATCCGGCCGTACAGTGACAATCTGACCCGAAACAACATCATCAAGCCCTGCTTTTAAAGCGAGAATTTTTTCTGCGTACGTTTTTCCCATGGACTCCTCTCATGCGTTCATCGTTTTATTCATTTCTCCGGGATGCGTTTTTTCAGCGCATCGACCCGCTCAAATATGTTATCCAATCGTTTCTCGATTTCCGGGGAGATCTCCAGCGAATCGATATGATCACAATAAGCAATTGCGGAATCGATATCGTCGAGCCGGAAGTAACATTCCGCTATTTTGTAACAGCAGATGATCTCATTGTAATGATTGTTCATCTGTTCGCTCTGAACAGATATAAGCAGTTTTCGGTATATATCGAGGGCATTTTCGTACTGATTAAGGCTGTAATAACTCTTTGCGGCTCCCCACAAGAAAAAGCGGCTGTCCGGATATTTCTGCAATCCCTTCCTGGCCCACTCCAGCGCGGCACTGGTCTCGCCGGCATCAATCAAAATCCAGGTCAATTCATTGATGGCCGCGAATCTTGTGTATTTGCCTTTTTCGGCCGACAGCCTCACCATTTCGATACCGGCGTCGCGTTCATCATCGATCAACGGCAGCCAGTTGAGAAATTTCGTCAAACGGCTGCGCCAGTATTTATAGGATCCCAGGCCGAAATAGGTGTCGTAATTTGTCGAATCCAGCTCAATCACTTTATGCAGTGAGGACATCCCTTCCAGTGCATATCGAATAGCCGGCATGTATTTTTTCTTTTTACCATAATAAAACGCTCGATAGCTTTTTGAGCTGCCAAGGTAGAAATACGCCCAGGCATCGGTCGCATCTTTCTCGATCGACCGCCTGGCGAGTGATTCACTTTTGCTGATCAATGAAAGAAACCTGTCCGCCCATCTGTCCGTCTCAAAATCCATCATTTTGGATTGCAGGGTAGCGGCGAGGAAAAAATAGCCCTGTGGCTCTTCAGGATAATGATCGATGACTTGCTGAAAAAGCCTTTCCGCCTCCTGATAATCCTGCCGGATGGAGTGATCGATACCGGCAAAAATCAGGCTATCGACCTGCGCGCATGCCCCGCCGATATCCAGGAAGAAGAAAAGCATCGAAATGAATATAAAATACTTGATAAATCTCAATCAGCATACTCCTCACCCCCCTCACAGGCCATTTCTGAAAGAACAAATATATAAAATTTAAAATCGATAGTCAATTAAATTAAATTGTTTTGTAACCAAATAACAGTTTTAAATTATTTTTGAATGGCCTCAACACAGGAAAGGACAACATACATAAATATGCATTACCCAACCTTAAGTTCGACAATCGTCGCACCCCATCCTCCTGTGTCAGGTGCGGCATCATAATATTTCATCACATGTTCGTTGTCCTGAAGTATTCTCTGAACTTCCCATTTCAGCCTGCTTTTACCCTTTCCATGAATGATGCGCACTCTATCGAGTTTCAAATTCAGTGCATTGATAATGAACTCTTCGATCATTTCCGGGACCTGTTCAGGAAAAAATCCATGTAAATCCAGGACATCGGTGACAATGAAATATCCATTTCCATTTTCCTGCAAATGCTGGTCATCATCATTCATCCTGTTTCCTCCATGACTTCACTGTCACAAAATATTTGTTTGATTATTTCATTAGAAAGTGTATATTTATAACTTGTTTAACTTTTGGAGAAACAATTTTGTTAGTTGGTATTACCATTGATGAATTCAAAAAATTCAAACCCTCATTTCTTTTGAATATTGTCAACAAGCTTGGTCTTGACTTCGTCGAGATCACCGAAACAGTCTTTGAAGATTTACCTGATGTTATTAATACATTGGGAAAGATCAAAACCGGATTTCATCTCCCAAACGCCGGAGACAGCGGCTATGATTTTTCATCCGCCGCTCATCAGGATAACATTGAAGCACTGATAGAGTCCATCAATCAAAATCATAAAGCGCTGAATATTCAGTATTGTCTCACACATCCTCCCCAATGTAACATTGCGAATCAATCAAAAAGTGCAATATACGGAACACTATTCACAAATCTCGAGCGACTGGAACCGCCGATCATCATAGAAAACATTCAGAGCATGAGCCAGGAGGAGTTCACAGCATTCTACAATGAAGCGAAAGAAGCGCTGGGAGACAAAGTCATCGGCCAATGCTTTGATGCTGCCCATTGTTACCTGAGGGGTGACGATCCCATCGAGATCCTGAATCAGCTGGATGGCGAAATCAGATCCATTCATCTGTCAGATTGTGAAGCTCACAAAGACAGCCATTTGCCCTTTGGTCTGCACGGTGTACTCCCGATTGATGACATCCTGGATGCAATCAAGGAAAATCAATACGACGGCATCATTAACCTGGAGCTCCTCCCCCGCCAGTCATCTCACGTGAAGGCGGTGATTAACAGCTATCTGACTGTGGTATCCAAATTTGATAAGCGGAAGTATATGATGACAAGACTCAGGCTATTCTATCACCTGCCGTCATTGATGAAACAATTTTCTAAAATATGATACAATCCTGACGGGCTGAGGAAAATCTCCTGCGACCACTTGTAATCCATAATCGAGATACAGTTTAAATTCTCAGGTCTTCCTCACACCCTCGATCTTCTCCTCCATATTTTTTTCGTAGATCTGATACTTCCGTAGCACCTTTTTTCTCAGTGACAGAATATCCTGCTTATCATCTCCAATGATGAAGAAGATATATGCATTTCCATCAAGGAAAAAATTCAGTTTGCCGGGCAGGAAACCCTCCTTTTCTCTGTAACTGACGTAATGCCTTCTCAAGTCCGGATCAGAGCTCAGAAACTCCGATTCGGGATACGTGTAAACACCGGTCCATACAGGATAATCATTATTGCCTGTACGCGACAAGTGGTTCTTTTGCGCGATGTAGAGGATCTCATCATCCTGCGTCCAATATGTGATATAATTTCTGGATACATTCTCCCCCGAGATCAGCGGTATCAGAGTAAGGGGGAGTTTTCTTGCAGAGGTCAGTTTTACGCATAGTACGGGAAGCGAATCCAGCAGGGAAACATGTTCTTCCAGCTCGAATTCAGCGTATCTGCGTATCAACTTGTCATGATGAATATAGGCTTCAGCCTGACTGCGCTGCAGGAGCCTTCCATTGACTTCCAGAATGAAATCTTCGAGAAATTCATGCGTCTGCACATTGAAGCCTTGAAAATGCGACGAATTCGGCCCGCCGCTTTCGGCGTAAAAGTATGAAGCACAGTCATTGGTCAGCATATAGCTCTGACTGCGACCTTTGCTTACCTGAACAACATCATCAATGCCTTGTGAATGCAGCACTGTATTACCGGTCAAAATGTATAAAAGGAAAAGGCTGCAGAAAATTTTCCGTGACAAGAATCCCCCTATCGAATTTTATATATGTAAGCACTTTTTTGATCAGTCTTTATTCGTATTCTTTGTGCATCCACCTTGTCAATTTTGTTGATCGTTTTTGTCAACATCTCTTCCAGATAGATATCTCCCTGAATCGTCTTGATCTCCTCGGGAAAAAGAAGTTGGCATTCCACCGGCTCTGAAAAGAAATTGAGAACCACTAGAAACGCGCTTTTATCATCGCTTCGAAGATAGGCGTAAATTTTATCCTCGGCGTTTGATGTGATCTTTGTGAAATTTCCTCGACTCAGACTCTTATAGTTCCGCCTGAGCGTTATCAGACCTCTGTAAAATTGATAAAGTGGATCATCCTCCTGAGACCATTGCATGGGCGCAAGCTTTTCCCGCATCCCGAGCTCCTGACCGTACATAATCAGAGGCGTTCCCGGGATGGTCATCAACAGCGATGCCGCAAGCTTTGTTTCGCGGATACCGAACTGCGCGATGAACCGGTCCATATCATGATTCTCGATATAGCGCAAATTCAGCGCATGTTCCGGATAATTGAGATCCGTTTTTTTCAGACCATAGTCTATTGCCCGAACCGGTTTCCTTTCTCTCATGACGTCTAGCAGGTTACCGTAGAAATCCGTATCATAGGACATATCGAATTCATCCTGGTGATACAGCGGTGAGCGCGGCAAGGTCTCATTCAACAACAGAAAATCCGGATTCATCTTTTTTATTTCCCGCCGGAAAAGTTTCCAGAAATCATGCGGAACACCCCAGGCCACATCACACCTGTACCCGTCGATTCCGAAATGTGCCCAGAAATCCGCCGCGTCCATGATGTGTTTTCTCACCTGTGGATTCTGAAAGTTGAAGTTCGGTAATCTATCCCAGTCATTATGAAACTGATATTGATAGAGCAGATCCTCATCTGCGTCATCGTTCCATAAATACCAATCCCGGAAAATCGAAGAGGCGTTATTAAAGGCTGACAGAAAATAGCGATGCTGGTCGGATGAGTGATTGGCAATAAAATCCAGGATGATGCGAATCCCGGCCTGGTGCGACTTATCTATCAATTCGCGTAAATCATCTGCATTGCCGTATTGTCCGTCAATCTTGAAAAAATCTGTGAGACCATATCCGTTTTCCGTCGGACTTTCAAATATCGGCATCAGCCAGATGCAGTTGATACCGAGTCTCTTGAGATAAGGCAGCCGGGAGATGACGCCCTGCAGGTCCCCTCTTTCAGTGAACCGCTTTACGTAAACCTCATAGATGATCGCGTCTCTGGACCAGTCCGGCGATTGACTATAGTCCTTGATCTCCACCTTGCGATTTTTCACTTTCAGAACAATCGTCTTCTGAGAACTGCTGCCAAAACTGTCGCTGAGAATCAGATAGTAGTAATAGATACCATTCTCTGTCGGCAGGGGAATGGTCAGTTTATCGTCTCCTTTCAGTGAGTACCGTTCCGGATTGTTGATATCCTGATACCAGAGATAGTACAATTTTTTACCGGTTTTACTATGGCTCGCAGACGCGTCGAACAGTAACTTGCCGGGCAAAAATGATGGCTTCACATCAATATGCGGCGCCAGATTCAATGTGACTCTCTTGATGGAGTTGAAACCGTTCCACCCGTCTTCGCTTTTCAAAGGATTGTCCGGATCGCTCATCCAGTGCTGACCGTTGACGACATATTTATACTCGTATTCTCCGGGATCGAGATCAACCCATGCAGTCCAGACATTATCATGATTGTAATCCGTCATTGGATGCGCGGTTGTCGACCACTGATTGAACTCGCCGACAACGGCCGCGCTGTCCAGACCTGACTCATATATTCGGGTATATTCTTCACCATTCAGCCGAAATTCAACCGGATATTTTTTTCTCATGAACGCGTAAAGATCGACTGAATCCACGTTGCTGAATAATTGTCCGTCGCTGATCTTCAGCTGAAAAAGATATCTCCCTTCGGCATCGGGAATCAGCCATGGGAACGGTGAGTCCCGATCAGACAGTTTGACCTTGCTGCCCTCCGGTCTGCTTAGCAGCTTCCAATCGTACGTCACCATCGGATCAAAATCCGGATCGTGATAAACTCCGCTGGTCAGATAAGCCTTCTCACCCACACCGCTGATGATTGTATACCCGGCTTCAACCACTGGCGCCACATTGTTCGCATTCACAACCACCAGCGACCGCCGGGGTAACGTCATATTTCCGTTCGTATCGAAGGCCTGAAAATCTATGAGATGTTCCCCATCCTTCAATTGAGGTGTTACACTTTGTATTCTCCGTTTCTCCGGATTATAGTCGATTTTGATTTCTGAACCGTCAATGAGAATCCTGGTCGCGTCCACATCCAGTTTATCTCGACTGACTCCCGGGCGATAGACTGCCGAGACACGGAAAACATGCCCGTGCACCATGTCACCATTTTCAGGTTCGATGTTGGTCAGATCCGGCGCGTGCGGCGGACGTACATACCGCAGGGAGTTACTCTGTTCACCGCCCCATCTTGGATTGCCAGGATCCTTGATCCAGTGGATCTTGTTCATGATAAAACGATACTCGTATATACCGGGCGCCAGATCCACTTTCGTACGCCAGATATCCTCATCTCCATCATAGAAAAGCGGATCAGCGTCGACAGACCAGTTATTGAAATCGCCGGCAACAGCCACCGAACTCGTTGCCACAGGTGCCTTGAGTGAAAACGTCACCGGATAGGTCTGTTGGGCTGACAAGTCTCGTGCCCCCATTATCAGCATCATGATGCTCAAGCCAATAATGCGTTTAATCATTAAAACCTCATTGTGAAATATGGTACATGATAAAAAATATTAGCCGACGGTGCATTGCGTCAGCTATTTTATTGTAATGAGATAAAAATCATCTCAATGCTTTCATTATAAACAATTTATAGGATTTTTTCAATATTTTTTTTCACGATTCATAAAATAACTTGTATTTATTTCCTTTTTTATTTAATATTACGCATCAATTGAACGGATCGAACCATGAATTCAAAACATATGATCATTTTCTGCCTCTTGCTGATTCCATTCGCCTGCGCGACCGAACAACAGGTAAAACCGGGTATCGACATCCTTCTGGAAGAACATCTGGATCTGGTCACCGGGAAAAGTATTGGACTCATCACCAATCCAACCGGATTGACCCATGACATGCGCTCGTCTATCGATGCGCTTCATGAAAATCCCGAAATAACGCTCACAGCCCTTTTCGGACCTGAGCACGGTGTACGCGGAGACATCGAGGGTGGGTACCGTATCGAAAACTATGTCGACGAAAAGACAGGCATACAGGTTTTCAGCCTGTATGGCGCGACAAGAAAACCGACACCGGATATGTTGGATGGCATCGATGTATTGATGTACGATATACAGGACATCGGTTCGAGGGCCTACACATATATTTACACAATGGCGCTGGCAATGAAAGCCGCGGCCGAACACAGCATCCCCTTCATCGTATTGGACAGACCCAATCCACTGGGAGGCGAGCTGGTGGAGGGAGATGTACTAGATACGACGTTCAGTTCATTCATCGGCATGTATCCCATACCCTATGTGTACGGAATGACAGTGGGTGAACTCGCATTGCTGTTCAACGAAGAATTTGATATTCATTGCGACCTCACTGTCATCACCATGAAGAACTGGAAGCGGAGTATGCGATTTGAACAGACCGGACTCCATTGGGTGCTGCCGTCACCGCACGTGCCCCGGTCGTCCACTTCGGATTTCGTGGCCACCACCGGCTGCATAGGTGAACTGGGGACTGTTTCCATTGGTGTCGGTTACACGCTGCCGTTCGAGCTGGTCGGCGCTCCCTGGATAGAGCCAGAGATACTTGCGGACGAGCTGAATTCCCAAAATCTGGCCGGCGTAGAATTTCGCCCGCTGTACTTTCGTCCTTTCTACTACCATTTTGAGAAAGAACAATGCGGAGGTGTTCAGATCCATATAACAGATTATGCGGCCTTTTCACCATTTACCGCACAAATCCATATTCTCACCGCCCTGACGAAGCTCTTTCCGGAACACGATATATTCGACACAAGGAGAATTACTTCGTTCGACAAAGCATTCGGTACGGATCAAATAAGAGTCAAGATCCGAAATGGGATATCTGCCGATGAAATTCTTCAGGCCGGACAGAATGGACTCAATCATTTCTTGTCGATACGATCGAAGTACTTACTCTATGAATAATAACTAAGGAGACACAGAATGATTCCCAGCTATATATTCTTTACAAAAGGAGTCGGAAAACATCGAGACAAACTTCAAAGCTTTGAACTGGCTTTGAGGGGCGCAGGGATTGAAAAATGTAACCTGGTTCAGGTGTCGAGTATTTTTCCACCAAACTGCAAGATCATTTCAAAAGAGAAGGGACTTGAGTTAATCAACCCCGGCCAGATCACCTACACTGTAATGGCAAGAAATCAGACGAACGAGCCTAACCGTCTCCTGGTCGCTTCCATCGGTATCGCACTCCCTGCAGATAGAACCGGATACGGATATATCTCAGAGTATCATTCATTTGGAGAGATAGCTCTGAAAGCGGGGGACTATTCAGAGGATCTCGCGGCAACCATGCTCGCTACAACACAGGGGATTGAATTTGATCCTGAGACAGCCTGGGATGAAAGAAAACAGGTGTATAAAGCTTCTGGCAAAGTATACAAGACCAGAAATATCACTCAATCCGCGCGTGCTGATAAAGATGGTTTATGGACGACCGTCATCGCATGCGTCGTTTTCCTGGATTAGTACTATGAATAAATTTTTACACAAACAAAAAATCCAGCCCCTCAAGATCCAGAAGGGATTGACAATTTCTCAACTTGTTGATCTGTACAACGCATCCGGATCTTTCCAGGGTGGAAGACTGGGTGAGGCCGCACGACTCTACCGAAAGATGATTCAGGAAGATACTGTCATCTGCATGACAATCAGCGGCGCCATGATCCCTGCGGGTATGGGCGGAATTATCAGCGAGTTGATCAGGAACGGATTCGTTGATATGATCATCTCCACCGGTGCCAATCTCTACCACGACATGCATTTTGCGCTCGACCTGCCTGTGCACCAGGGTGACTTCAATGTTGATGACAGGGAGTTGTTTCACGCTGGAATAGAGCGTATATATGATATATTCATCACCGAAGATCTTCTTAAGGACACGGATTTATTCATCCAGGATGCGCTTGGTGATTTCAACACAGCAAGACCTGTGTCCACCTCACAGATTCATTACCATCTCGGGCAGAAGATCAAATCGAACACGCCTTTTCCGGAGCGTTCTCTGCTGGCCACTGCCGCGGATTGCGAAGTGCCGGTATACACCAGCTCATTCGGAGATTCTTCCATTGGTATGAATGTGGCATTTCTTCAAACGAAAAACATAGATATTGTTGTCGACCCCAATCTTGATGTCTGGGAAACATCCGCAATTGTCTTCAATAGTCAAAAGAATGGTGTCGTGATCATTGGCGGCGGTTCTCCTAAGAATTTTTACCTGCAAACGCAGCCGTTCATCAGCCAGATTGCCAGTTTCGACCACAAAGGCCATGATTTCGATATTCAAATTTCTGTGGACGCGCCCCATTGGGGCGGTCTCAGCGGGGCCACACCAAGCGAAGCTATCTCATGGGGTAAAATAAATCCGAATGAAATAAAAAACAGTGTTGTCGTTTACAGCGATGCGACAATCGCGCTTCCCATTTTAGCCGGGTATGCGCTTGCAGAAGAGGATGCACAAGAAACTAAAAAGTTACTGACAAATGTCTCCGAATCTGTGAAACTATTCCAAGAGCTGATAAAATGAATGCCAATCGCTTTTTAGGCAATGATATAGATCCCTGGCCCTTCGATCGATGCAGAACAGTAATTATATCTGCACCCCTGGAGGAAACAACAACGTACGGGAAAGGGACTTCTCTTGGTCCCAAGGAGATTATCAACGCATCTGCCTATGTCGAGTTGTATGATGAGGACCTTGATATTGAACCATGTCACTCCGGCATCTACACCCATAGTGGTATATCAAATGACATCTCACAGGAGAGCTTTCTTGCTGAACTCGAGGATGTGATATATAATCTTCTTGGTAAAGGCAAATTTCCAGTCACAATCGGAGGCGAGCACTCACTCTCAATCTCCCCGGTGCGCGCTTTGAAAAGAATCATGGGCAATACATTCTCGGTCATTCAGCTGGACGCGCATGCTGATTTGCGCGACGAATATGAAGGATCAAAATATTCTCATGCGTGCGTTATGCGCAGAATTGTTGAAGAGGATATTCATACCATTCAACTTGGCATTCGAAGTCTCAGCAGCGATGAAGCCAGACTCATCCGGGATCATTCTCTGGATGTCGTATTCGCAAGAGATATAAAAGAAGGTAGCCAATGGCGTGATAAGCTAAATACAATGCCTGGTGGTGACGCCTACATCACATTGGATGTCGACGTTTTTGATCCTTCCGTGATTTCACATACCGGAACACCTGAACCGGGTGGATTGAACTGGTTTGAGATTCTGGACATTATGCGTACGATCAGGAAAAACAAAGTAAATATCCTTGGATTCGATCTTGTGGAATTTTCTCCGAAAAAAGATCACGAAGCACAGAGCTTTACATGCGCAAAACTGATATATAAAATGATTGGAATGTTTGCAGAATGAACGACCTCACAGCAAGCTGATGAGGAATCAGATGGTCAAATTTATTTTCCTAAAAGCCAGATTCGGGCGGGGGGGGGGAATTCAACCCGAAGAGATTAAAACAGATCGATCTGTTGATGCGTTTTTGCTTCTTCTTTGATCTTTTTCTTGTTTAATTTCAGGATATCTTCTTTGATGAGAAAGAGCTCTCTGGTAAAGCTCTTCTTCGAATAAATTTCGAGTTGCTGGGCAATTTTCAATGCCTCATTCAATTGAGTCTCACTTTTGTCCAGTTCATTCTGCTTCAAATAATGAGTACCGAGTCCCCAGTATCCCCAAAAGTCATCCTCTTTAATCTCTATGGCGCATTTCAAAACGCCCTCGCTGGTATCGATACATTTTAACCTGTCAAGGATCCGGCTATAGGTATGATAATGTTGAGGCTTTTCAGGATCCTTTAACACAGTCATGAAAAACAGGAAATCTCTCTTGTTGTCCCAGTATTTTTGATTGCTCAATTTTGTCATGACCAAAGCCAGTAGAAATGGATTTCCTGGTGCTTCGGGACTTTTCGCCAGTGCGCGTATCACATCTGTCAGCGCTTTCGATTGATCTGGATTTCCGTTCTTATCCGATTTTTCTCTCGTTTCTTCGAGACGCTTGATAAGAACCGGTTTCAGCAATGCAAAGTCCAGGGCAAGCGCTGCATTTATCTGTTCGAATACCTCCCTGGCCAGTACTGTTCTGTCATCATCAACCATATTGCTCAGGTCTGCCGCTTCATTCATTTTTTTTCTTTTGAATAGTCGGAACAGAAAAAGCGGGACATGGATAATCTCGTCAAAATAAAGTTCAATTACCAATTCTCCCCTGAGCATCGCGGATATGAGAGATTCATGCACTTTTATATTTTCCCGCTCAATGAGTTGCCGCCAGTAAATATTCCATTGACTCACCTCTTTTGTATATCCCAGGATCATCGGATCTCTGGAGATCAGATCCGGTTCTTTATCACGAATTGTATCCAGACCTTCAATCAGCGCAGTGAGTGAGTCGACGAATTTGATGCCGTCTTTTATGGATAAATTAAAAATGATTTCCCACAACGGATTATCTTCGCACGGCACCCCCAGGTCCATATGAGATTGTAAAAAGACCAGAGCCGTAATGAGTGCGTCCTGATCCTTTTGATGATTCGTTGATTTGAGAAATTCACCGAGTAGATTCCTTTGTGTCGTCTGAATGAACTCATTGTCGATGAATCTGGGCAGCACATCCGCACGGATCTGCCGGCGAAACGTTGAGGGATCACTGATATTTTCATACATATCCGGATTCGCATCCACAAACTCTCTGATCTCTTTTAGAAGATTGAGTTCATTGAATCTTATTTTTTTCAGGGCAGCCGATGTGCTGAATAATTTTTTGATATGCGCGGAATTTTTAACCAATCGAGAAAGGCTTGATTTTGCGGGTTTGTTTTTTTCGACCGGTTCTTTAGGGGTATTTAGAATTTCATCCACTATTTGAAATCGTACGGAACTCATATCTATATCTTTTCGATCAATAATTGAGTTTGTAATTTCAAACGATGGCTATGGATCACTCTGAATCCATAGTCGGCGATTTTTTCTTCTATCTCATTAAACTTCATGGTGTGGACGCGATGACCCAGAACGTTCCTGAGCACATTCATAAGATTCCTCTGCGTGAATGTAAATATAACGTGCGAACCACGAGCAGCAACTCTGCGAAACTCTGAAAACACGTCATCAGGGTTCTGAATGTATTCCAACACACCGATCAATAGCATCACTTCTCCGCATCCGTCTTTCAACGGTAACTTTTTTACGTCACACTGTATGAAACGCGCCTCTGAATGATCTTTTGCATAGCGGAGCATGGCACGGTTCAGGTCGAAACCGAATTTATCCACATCTGTGCTCAGGCAAGCGAGCATATTACCGGATCCGGTGCCAAGATCAAAAACATGCCGGAATCCAGCAGGCACCTTGCTGAACAAATCCACGGCGGATGCGTTTTCCTGCCTGAGAAAATATCCAAACACGAATCTGTGCCTGAACAGATGATACAGATCCTTCCGTAAATTCCAGAGAAATGGTTTCAGCCTGGTTCAGCCATCAATTATCATCACCTCTGTAGTAAAGATAACAATATCTTTTCAATTTCGCAAATAAATTTTTATCAGCATCAATGAATTGGCTCCTTGGAAATAACTACCTGATCCGGGGGTCAATAGGCGGTGACAGACGTTTTTTCGTCTTTTGAAACGTCTTCGGCAGGCAATCGTATTTGATATCCCCGGGGCAGGCTCCTGTTTGCGGAGATGGCAGTGCTTCTGACCGCCGGATTGAGCCGCTTCATTTCATCAATATCCAGATCATACTCCTCGAGCAAGACGACCGTTTTCATGTGATCGGGCAATTTGATGACCCGGTATTCTTCTGGTCTGTCCAGTTGCAGATCGGCAAAATAGGTCTCAACATTATTCGATACGATCAACGCAGCGATGAATTCGGCGTAGAAATTTCTGGATGCAAATTTGAAACTTTTACTTTCGTATCCGGCGACGATGGCCCCGATATCCCTTGTCCCCATCTTTTTCACTGCGCGTTTCATGCCTCGTAATCCATGATTGTACGCCGTTAGTGCCAGCGGCCAGCTTCTCAGTTCCCGGTAGTTTCTCCGGAGCAATTTCGCAGCAGCCACTGTCGACTTTTCCGGGTCCAGGCGTTCATCCACTTTATAATTAATCGTCAGGAATTGCTTCCCCGTTGATCTTATAAACTGCCACATCCCGGCTGCACCATATTTCGAGTATGCTTTGATGTTGAAAGAAGATTCGACATGAGGAAGCGCTATCAACTCCGGGGGTAAAAGATACGCGTCGAATATCGCTTTCATCCTTCCGATATATCTTCCGGATCGTTTGATTCCCTCCTCAAATGCTTCGCGGAATCCGTATTGCGAACGAACGCGGGATACTGCATCGGCATATAGATCCCCATCATTGGCGCAACCGAACAATCGATATACCCTGAGCTCTTCTGCACCAAGCAGTGGGACTTCAAAACATCTTCTCTTCGCCAGCCGTTTCAGTATTTTTCTGTAACGATTCTCCAACTTATTGATGGCGCGTTTTCTATCTTTCTGAGATATCTTTTCATCATTGAAGAGAGTATCCAGATCAATGACTTCATAAATGATGTCCAGTCTCTTGTCATCATGAATGATAATCGTATTTATGCCATAAGACGAATAGATGTTGATCCAGAATTCTACATTCGCTTTTATTTCATCGGGAATCGGAAACAACCGTTCATTGACAGGCGACTCAACCGCGGAGACATTTCCGCTGAGCAGAATGAACAGGACCCAAATTAAATAGTATCGTATTTTCATTGCTCTCATAATATGATGCATTTCTACAGGATATGAAAAACCCCTTGGTTAAATTCAAACCAAAGGGCACTTAAATTTGACAACAAATGTGACGGAAGTCCGCGTGCTATTCCAGAATATAGAGCTCCGGGTTGACCCGTTTCGCATTTACAATCACTTCATAATGGAGATGGGGTCCAGTCGCCCGACCTGTCTTACCAACCTCGCCAATCACGTCCCAACGATTAACGAATTGATTCAACCGGACGTGAACTTTGGACAAATGAGCGTATCTTGTCTTCATTCCATCACCATGCTCTACGACAACCTGTTTACCATAAGCCTGCTTTCGATTCACAGAGTTACAGATAAACACAACCTTTCCTGCTGCTGATGCATGTACCGGGGTTCCGGTCATTGCCGCAATATCGAGCCCTAGATGATTTTTGATTTTTTCAACAAACGGGTCCAGTCGCATTCCAAAACGACCTGTAATTCGTCCTCCATCCACCGGCCTCACAGAAGGCGTGTGTTTAAGTTTTTCCTTATCCGCCTCAAGTCTTTTTTCAATCTCATCTTTACTGTTGATGAGAAGTTCAACCCGTCGTTCAAGCTGATCGATCATTGCTCTTGTTGTAAGGACATCTTCCTTGGTTTCATAGGGAAGAAGAGCTGCTTCCTCATTGTAATCGAGCGCTGTACCTCCCACACCAACATCACGCAAATCCTGATCAATTTCACCGAGACCGGCTATCTTTCTTTCTTCATCATCCGTTGACTCAAGTTCTTCCACCTTTTTCTGAAATTCAGTGATCTTTGTCTGAATTTGATTCAATTGGTTTTCAAGGCTTATGTTCGTTGAACTCAAATTATGAAGTTCTTTCGTATTGAAATAGTTCATAAAGCCTTTGATACCCGAACCGACAATCAGGACGATTGCCAAGATGAAAAGAGATGCATAAAAGAAGAGCTTTCCCCAGCTGATCTCGATATATTTGACTTCCGACCCCCCAAAAGAAAAATATATCAGCTTGATTCTTTTATCCCGCATACCAATCTCCTCGTTTTTTCCCACTGAGGCGCCATATTACCCTGGGATTAGCAATATTCTCCTCTTTAAAGGCAGGAACAATCCACCAGTAAATAAAATCAGGTAACTATCAATATAAATAATAATTTTCTTATTGTCAAGAGAAAAATGTGATTTCAGATGAAAACCAATAAAAAAATTGATGTTGCGACGATTCCGGGCGCTTGCAAATGTCAACTTTGAAAAAACATGCCGCTGGCAAACTCTTCCTGGAAGTCCATGCGCGCAGCCAGTTCAATGTATCGCGTCACTTCGATAATAACTTCAGTCTCTTTACGCGCGCTTGTCGATAGAAGAAATCTCTTTGCACCGACACTCGCGGCGTTTCCGACAAACTCGATGTACTCCGGATCGACATGGCTTGGAAACAGACCGATGCGCTGTGCATTGAATTTATTGATATATGTTCCGAATGCTCCGGCAATCAATATACTCTCGATATCACTCTCTTCGAGATTCAATTCCTTGAGTAGTATTTTAATCCCCGCGATGAAAGCAGCTTTTGCTAACTGAAGTTCGCGGATATCTCTCTGACTCAATACGATCGTCTTTTTGTTGTTCATCTCGTTCGCCTGCAATATCGTATAGGCGGTCCCGTCTTCGTCCTCCACGATCCTTTCATTGTGCCATTGCGCCTCCGGCTTATCGGACCTCACGATCTTTCCGCTTTCATCAATCAATCCATATCTGAGCAACTCAGCCACAATATCGATCAGGCCGGTTCCGCATATTCCTTTGGGCTCACCATTTTCTATCGTTTCAATATATACAGAATCGTCCGCCAGCCGGATCTTCTCGATAGCCCCTGTCTCCGCCCGCATACCGCTACCTATATGGCCTCCTTCGAACGCCGGGCCTGCAGCCGCCGAACAACAGACCAGACCATTCTCCGATCCGAGTGCTATCTCTCCATTTGTGCCGATGTCTATGCTCAGAGTGACCTTGTCCCGTTTATGAAGATCATAAGCCAGAATGAAACCGGTGATATCGCCTCCCACATATCCCGATATGTTGGGCAATATCATCACGCGGGCCCGTGGGATCAATGTCAGTCCCAACTCTTCAGCAGAATAGGATTGACATCTTCTGAAACTCGGGATGTAAGGCGATTCGCCGACATATTGCGGATTGACGCCCAACAGGATATGATTCATGATCGTATTTCCGGCAATACTGATCTCATAGATTTCTCTTGTATTTACCCCAGCCTCTACAGCGAGATTCTCGATCACACTGTTGATCGCATCGATGACCAGCATCTGAAGTTTGCCGAGGCCTCCGGCTTCATTCATTGAAAAGTTGACGCGGGAGATGACATCCGCGCCATGAATATTCTGCGGATTCGTTACAGCCCCTGTAGCCAGATTGCGTCCTGTGATCATATCGACAAGTGTGCCGGCGATGGTGGTGGTACCAAGATCAATGGCAAGACCATAGTTTTTGAGCGTCGTATCGCCGGCCTCAATATTGATAACAGAGTTATCCGAAAGCACAAAAGTCGCACGGTAATCGTTCTTGCGCAAGAAAGTGGACAATCCCTGAAGCAATGCGATTGGCAAATTCAAGCGCTGCCGTTCGGAGAACAGATTGTCTTCTATGTTTTTTAAATCATCTGCAGGATTTTCAAGGGATGGTGACTCCAGTTCGATGTACTTTTTCATGAGATGACTATCTAATTTGAAATCGATCGTTGAACCGTATGTCAGTTTTCGCATCTTGCCGAATTCCGATTCATCGATCAGCTCTATCTCGATATCGACAAGGGGATTTATCTGACAGGCAAGCCGGATACCTTCGTCCAGTTCTGCTGTTGTAAGTGCGATTTTTTCATTTGCTGTCAACGGAAAGTCCACGTTCAACAGTTTAATCTTGCACTTGCCGCACTTTCCTCTTCCCGCACAGAAAGTGGGAATCTTTATACCCGCTTTTTCGAAAGCTTTGATGAGATTGTCACCACGCTTCATTTCAACGATTTTGCCGGATGGCCTGAATGACACGCGTATTTCTTCTTGAGTTTCCAAAATTATTCCTATCTGTTTTTTCAGCTACTTCTTGAGATTCCTGCTGCCTGGCTTCACCAGAGGAAGACCTTTGTCGCAAAGCGGACAGGCTTCGGGTTTATAGGTGACCACATCCATCTTGAGAAGGGAGAACAAGTCCACCGGGAATTCCGCGCGTCCCTCGCTGCGATCCACCAGCACACCCACACCCTTCAGCGAAGCGCCCGACTTCTCCACCAGTTCAATAATCTCCTTCACGGACCCACCTGTGGTGATCACATCCTCAACCACGATCACATTCTCCGATGAAGAGATTTCAAAACCACGGCGCAACACCATCTTTCCACCCTCACGTTCTGCAAAGATGGACCGCGCCTTGATCAGTCGCGCGACTTCATGCGCAACCACAATCCCTCCGACTGCAGGTGCGATCACTGTGGAAATGTTTTCAGTCAAATAGTGACACGCGATCTCCCAGCACAGCTTCTGAGCATGTCCCGGATATTGAAGCACCTTCGCACATTGAAAATAGTGCGGGCTATGCAATCCGGATGTCAGTATAAAGTGACCTTCCAGAAACGCTCCGGAATCCCTGAATATCTTTAATACCTCTTCCTGTTTCACTGATCTTCTCCTGTGAATAGAGTTGATAAGACGTCATTAATTTCATTTTTCAATATCTCTGCTTTTCTGGCCGCGACCTCGGCGAAATCCTTTTCACCTGAAGCGTAAATTATTCCGCGGCTCGAATTGATCACGGCCTTGTCAGCCGGTTCGACGAATACATTCTTAAGTGACAACTCAAGATCGCCTCCCTGCGCGCCGATACCCGGGATCAGAAATGGGATCGAAGGCGCAAGAGAACGCACACGTCCCAGAGATCCAGCCTTGGTCGCGCCGACGACGAGTCCGCAGTTATCGCGTCCGTTCCATTCCATGGTCTTGACCGCGACATCTTCGTAAAGTTTCCTCCCATGACTCTGTTTGTATTGGAAATCTTCCGCACTCTTGTTCGACGTCAGACATAACACGAAGACTCCCTTTTCACTCTCTTCGATGAATGGAGCCACGCTATCGATACCCAGATATGGATTAACGGTCACCGCATCGAACGGCAGTTCCTCGAGAAAAGCACGGGCATACATACGCGACGTATTGCCGATATCGCCCCGTTTGGCGTCCGCTATCTTGATCACATCCTTCGGCAGATAATCTGCGATCATCTCCAGCGCCCGCCATCCACGGATACCATACGCCTCGAAAAAGGCGATGTTGATTTTATATGCGGCCACATGTTCCTGTGTCGCATCGATGATTGCGCGACTGAACTGAAACGCGGCATCCTCACCCCCTCTCAGAAAATCCGGGATTTTATTCAGATCGACATCCAGTCCGACGCACACATGACTCTTCTTTCTCCGGCAAACCTCTGCAAACCTTTCGTTGAAACTCATATTAACGTCTCCAGCATATATCCCAGCAATCCCAAAATCAGTGGTACGGACAGATTATCCGCATTTCTGGGCGAAAACAGCTCTATCGCCGCGCCCAGCAGTGCAAAGATCAGGGATATCTGTCCGATCCAGTACAGCGAGGCCGGTATATCATATACGATCAGGTAGATCAGACAGGAAGAAAACGAAAATAAAATAAAAGCCAATGTGCCTCCGGCAGACTTTTCCGACCTGATCCTTTTCAATGGGTATCTCGCTCCAATAATCGAAGCGAAACCATCCCCCCAGGCCATTGCCATCATGCCGAGATAGGGAAGGATGAGCGTCTTTGCACTCGAAAAGGTGATGAGAGTAAGTATCGTCAATGACAGGGAGTAATAGATCGTCCCTGGATTCTTGTCGTCCAGTTCCATCGCCTTGAATATCCTGTACCGGTAAGACATGTAGTTGATCAGTATGAAACTGAGCGGACCGATAACCGCGTAATACCACTCGGTAAAAAAGGCCAATGCAATAAATATCCAGTTTCCAACCACAACGTGTATTATCTTTCGGCTCGTCTCCGAACTGGACCCAGTGAATCGTTTAAAGACTGTCGCAATCAGAATAACGAGAAAGACGAAAACATAAGAGAGGATGAGGCCGAGAATATTGGGATTCATTAATTTTTCACCATCTTGATTTTACGGGATGTTAAATAGTGACTGTTTTTGATCGCATATAGATATGTATAGTCGTCGTTCCTGTAATTATCGAATATCCGGTACCGTTTCACGAGTTGAACGTCGCTGAAATAGAATGGCATCTTGTCACTCAGTCTCTGCAACTCCTCCTTCTCCTGAAGCACCAGAAAATTGGGTCGATTGTGCAGGATGCGGTCCGGCTCGCTTTCATCTCTGAAAATGATATTCACTGCTTTCGTTCTCAATTCAACAGAGACCAGAGGCGCGATATCACCCAACAACACGCAATCCTTCTCCGAATTTACCGGCAGAGTCTTCTTCATGTCCTGTATCGCGTGATAATAAGAAAACTCGATCTCATTGAAATATTTGAAGATCTGTCCCAGATTTAAAATAATCGCGATGCCAACAAAAGCGAACGCAAATTTACGTTGCAGATGCTTATTTCTCGCCATGATGAAAAGCGCCGGGATAATAATTACAGATATCAAAGGCAGATAACAACTTATATAGTTCTGTGAATAGACAATGATGCGATAATAGCCGAAAAGTATCTGGCACAGGCTCAAAATAGCCACAGGGAAAAAGAGGAATACCAGATTTTTATCGGTGAAGTCCAGTTCCCTTCGATAAAGCTTCACAATGAACGAGGCAGTAAGCACAAAGATTGTTGGAATCAGAATCAACGAGTGTCGGGGCGGCGAATACTTGAAGAATCCAAGGAATAAAAATGCGCATAAGGCCCAGCAGGCGAAAAACCACTCATTGAATGACAGCCTTTTCTTCTGCATGAATTCATATAAGAGAAAAGTCAAATAAAACAGGAACAGGATATATATGACCGGCATGAACTGGAACAGCTTCAGATTTGAAAAGTAGCGTGCGTAGTTGGTCAGAAAAATCAGAAAAGACTCATCGATATACTGGTGAATGTTTCGTCCCTCAAAATAATTCCAGTCCACAATATGCGGATTCACCCAGATCAAATATGCCAGCGAGAGAAACAGACTCGAAAACAATGCGTAGACGAACAAATGTCTGATCTTTACCTTTTTATCGACAGGTCTCATGAAAATTGTCAGAATAAGCAGCGGCAGAAAGAAAAGGATCGTGGGCTTTACAAAATAGCCAGTCCAAAATAAAAATACCGCAGCAAGCATCCACCATGCTGTATTCTTCCGGTAGTACTGATGTAGCAGAAGAGTGATGACAACCAAAAACAGGATGAGCATATTTTCGACAAGAGCGATCCTGTTGAAGATGATGAGAAAAAAGTTCAGGCTCATCAGAATGACCGCGGTAAATGATAACGTCAGGTCATCTCTTTTCAAAAGGTACCAGAGGCACAGTAATGACAGTATTGTATAAATTATACCAGTGCTTCTGAGACTTTTCATACTCAGCCCGAACACCTTGAGCAGTGCATACTGGCCTGCGGAATAGACAGGGACATTGGAAATCGCATTGTAATCATCCTTGAGAAACCACTGACCGTAGAGGATTTTGTTCACGACATTGTGAACATAGGTCCCTTCATCCACATAAAATACGCCCGAGCGAGAAATGTCTGCCACCGGAGCGTCTCCCAGCAGGTAGAGAAAACGTAGCCCCGCGGCAAGCGCGATCACAAGTAACAGATAGATATATGTGCGATTCTTCCGCATCATGAGATTCTTAATTTATAAAGCGGAATTTGATCAATGCCCATAACGCAGGAAAAAAATCGAACCAGGTGATCTTTTTACCATCCCCGTATCCACGGCCGTAATATGTGATGGGTATTTCGACAACGTGTAAACGCTGCTTGAAGATTTTGGCTGTCAGTTCGGGCTCTAAATCGAAATGGTTGGAACGAATTTTTATATTCTTAAAGACCTCTTTGCGAAATACCTTGTACCCACATTCCATGTCCGTTAAAATGGTATTGTAAAGAATGTTCGTGATCATGGACAAGACCTTGTTCCCCACATAGTGCCAGAAATAGAAAACTCTGTGTGGTCCCAGGAAGCGCGAACCATATACCACATCAGCGTGCCCTTTCTGGATGGGTTTAATAAGCGCCGCGTAATCTTCGGGTTGATATTCAAGATCGGCGTCCTGGATGATCACGATATCCCCATCGACTTTTTCCTGCGCTGAACGTACGGCGGCTCCTTTACCCATATTTTTCGAATGAAAGACTTTTTTGTAATTCGGATCCCGTAGACTTTCTACATATTCGGTCGTCCCATCGACTGAGCCATCATCGACAATAATTATTTCATTCTGAAAGGGCTGAGAATTGATGCGTTCCAGGATCTGAGGAAGTGTCGATCTCTCATTGTATACCGGTATGATGACGGATATTTTCATGCTGTGAAATATAATCATCTCAAATAGAAAAATCAAGTAGTTTGATACATACAGACCTTATTCGTCCATATGATTCATAGCACGATTTCCTGAGGATGTAATAATTACATTTTCATTGTTCGCCCATATTTTATTCATCATTATAGGGTTATACAGCCTGATTCTGTTTTCTCGATTGATGTACCCATCAAACAATGTAATAATTACACGATGAAAGGATGGTTGGGAGCGCGCGCTGATTGTTCTAATCAGTTGATATCATTGTAATAACGGACGACACAATGTTTTTGGCATTGGTTTTGCCATCTATTTGTATAGCGTTGTCAACGTATACACAATAGAAAAAAGTTCGTTGAAAGCGTGAGTGGTACTCAACCAATCTCTTCTATCCACATACCAAAAGAGAAACCGCAGCGGAGTAATGTCCATTGCGGTTTCTTATTCTATCATATTTAAAGATAGGTTCAAGATCAGTTTATATTCTATATCACTTCATTGCGCTTTTTCTCGATTTAGCCGCCACGCTGTACAAATACCAGCCCAGAAGAGAGAAGGCGATCACGGAAACGATCTCGCCGATCCACTGCTCCGGATACTGGATCTCTAGATACTTCGGTTTGGTGGACAGGACCACGGCAATGACAGCAACGACAACCCCCATAAGTCCTTCTCCCGCGATGAGTCCGGATCCCAAAAGTATTCCCTGATCTTTGCCTTTCACATCGTCGCCAAGCTTATATCTTTTCTCGACAATATGTCTTATCATGCCGCCGATAAAGACCGGCGTCATCGTGTACAGCGGAAGGTACATACCCACAGCAAAAGGCAGTGGTGGTATTTTGAAGAGCATAATAGCGACTGCGAAGACGGCGCCTATTCCCACAAGGTCCCATCGAAGATCTCCTCCAAGTACACCATCGAGGACGGTCTTCATGAGCGTGGCTTGGGGTGCCGGGAGTGCATCGCTGCCGAAACCATGCGCCTTTCCCAGATAGTAAACTGCCAGACATACAAAAAATGCAGAGCCAGTCGCACCGATAAGCTCGCTGATCTGCTGCTTCCGCGGCGTTGCCCCGACGATGTAACCTGCCTTCAAATCCTGAGAAATATCACCGGCAATAGATGCTGCAATGCAGACGATGGTTCCGATGGTCAGTGCTGTAATTTTGCCGGTCAGGTCTGTCCATCCCAGAAGCTTGAAAATAAGACCGGTGCCGAGCAGCGTCACGATAGCCATTCCCGATGTCGGATTGGACGATACTCCGATCAAACCGACGATTCTCGAGGAAACGGTGACAAATGCAAATGCAAAAATAGCGATGGCGATTGCGCTGAGAAATCGCATCAGCAGAAATGTGTGCTGACCGATGATACCTGGGATAAGTGTAATAACAAGGACGACCAGTGAGATACCCAGAACCACATATTTCAGGTGCAGATCCTGTTCGGTGCGAAGTTTCCCGACATCCAGCGTCGCCGCGCTCGACCGCAATTCTTTGACACCGATCTTCAGCGATTCTATCATCGTCGGGATAGATTTAATGACCGTCATAATTCCGGCGGCTGCCACCGCACCCGCGCCGATGATCCGGATATAACCTTCCCATATCTGCTTTGCTGTCAATCCACCGATGGTCGTGATAGATGGATCCAGGCCTTTTTGCCTGAGATATTCAAGCGTATTATCCCAGATGAGCGCGTCGCCGAAGAAATGCGCTATGACCGGGATGATCACAACCCATGAGATCAAACCTCCGCCAACCATGATGGCACCGATACGCCTGCCCAGGATGTAGCCAACGCCGATAAGCGCCGGTGTTGTCGATACACCGACCACGCCCTTTTTGATGAATGGTATCGTGAGTTGCACTTTATCCGGCCACAGATAGAGAAGCGAAATCAGACTTTTATAGAGTGCACCCAGGCCCAGACCGACGAAAACATTTTTCGCTGATGATCCTCCCTCTGATGCAGCGATGAGCACCTCGGCGCTCGCCGTTCCCTCCGGGTAAGGTAAATTGTAATGCTCCCTGACGATCAGGAATCCACGCAGCGGGATCATGAACAACACACCGGTAACACCACCGCATATTGCCAGCATCGTCATCTGTAGAAGCGATGGTTCGTATCCCCAAATGAACAATGCCGGGATCGTAAATATGATACCCGATGCCAGTGAGGAACTGGCTGAGCCTGTGGTCTGCGAAATATTGCATTCGAGAATTGTCGATTTTCCGAAAATGGGAGAGACGAGCCGGAGAATGGCCACCGAAACAACCGCCAGAGGAATGGCTGTGCTGATTGTCAGTCCAACCAGAAGTCCCAGATAGGCATTCGCGCTTCCAAAAACCGCACCCAGTATAACTCCAAGGACAACTGTCTTGACATTGAAGTCTTTGATGTTCTCCTGCGCTGGAATAAAAGGTTTGAATTCCGCCATAAAGTCTACCCTTTCACTTTGCATGAATGTGCGACTTAATACTCTCTGTTATGAGGAACCAATATAATAAACATACAAACGAATTCAAAGGATAATTTGCCTTAGGTGCCATCATTCAAGGCCTGAAACCGTAGAACAGGGATATTGTTCTATCAATTCGCATGACATGGAACATGTTGGATTTTAAACGGATTACGTCCGCCAAAATACATTTTTGTAACAAAATTGTTTCAACCCGATACAATTTCAATAGTTTAGAACATACTAAACAGTTAATTAAATATAAAATAATCAATAAGATGTACAAAAACAACTTCTCTGGCATTGTTTTTGTGATATACAGAATACCTTTTTTATGCGTACTATTGAACACTACACCCTCGGATGAAAGGATTGCTCTTGGATCAGGATAAAAATTTGTTGGAAGAGAACCGGAGGCTCAGGTCACAAATTCAGAAGACATACAGCTTTGATAATATCATCGGCATCTCCAAACCCATGCGCAGCATCTTTGCGAAGATTGCCGACGTTGCCGAAACAGATGCCAATGTACTGATCCAGGGTGAAAAAGGCGTGGGAAAAGAGTTCATCGCACGCAGCCTGCATGCCAATTCTCTCCGAAAGGAGGGATCCTTCATACTGGTCAATTGCGTCGATCTCCCATCGACCATACTGGAAAAAGAACTTTTTGGATACGCCAAAGGCGCTTTCGGGGCCTCGACGCAGCCCAAGCAGGGATTGCTTAAACATGCCCATCAGGGGACAGTATACCTTAACGAAATATGCGACCTCGATCTCAGTCTGCAGGAAAAACTGGTGGATGTCCTTAAAAAACGATATTACATTCCCATGGGCGGAACGGAAAAAGTGCATGTCGACCTGCGTATTATCTCCTCCACCAGGCACAATCCGGAAAAAGCCATGCTGAACGATACACTTCACGAAAATTTTTATTACAGACTCAATGCGGTTTCCATTATCATTCCACCGCTCAGGGATAGAAAAGAAGACCTGCCTCTGCTGGCCAATCATTTTCTCGAAAAATATTGCACGCGCAGCAACAAGGACACAATGAAACTCTCCACAGAAGCCATCTCCTGTCTCATGAGCTATACATGGCCGGGCAATGTCAACGAACTTCAGACATTGATCGAGAGGCTCGTTTCTCTGAACAACAAGGCCGTTGTCCGGTTGAAAGACCTGCCCAAGGAACTCCAGGAAACCTATGAACTTCACAACGAGATACTGACCGCGAACCTTCCTCTTAAAGACGCCCGTAAAAAGTGGGTCGCCAAATTTGAGAAGACCTATCTGTTAAATCTGCTCGCCAAATGCAACGGTAACATTTCCAAAGTCGCCAGGGTTGCAAAGGTGAATCGCATGACGATTTACAGAATGATCAATTATTACAATATCACTTTCAACAAGTCCTATTTCAACAGGAATTAGGCAGCGACAGACTGCCAACTCATTCTGCGCCTTGTCCCGATATTAAAACCTTGACATTATCTGGAAAATTGTTATATTTCCAGTTCATCAAGGTGTAAAACATAAAGGAGTAGCAATTTGAGCGGATTGAAAATTGGTGTCATCGGTGTCGGCCATCTCGGCCGTTTTCATACTCAGAACTACGCCAAGATATCCTCTGCGGATCTGACAGGCGTCTATGATGTTGATCAGGAACGTTCGAAACAGGTCGCTGAAGAGTACGGAACAAAAAGCTACTCTGATATGCAGCAGCTGCTTCAGGATATCGATGCTGTCAGTTTGGTCGTTCCGACGTCACTGCATTTTGAGACCGCAAAAACCATACTGGAAAACGGTATCCACTGTCTCATCGAAAAACCAATCACAAGTACAATTGAAGAAGCGGACGCGCTTATCGAACTGGCCCGGAAGAACAATCTGATCATTCAAATCGGACATATCGAACGATTCAATCCGGCGATTCTGGCGTTACGCGACATCAAACTGAATCCTTTGTTTGTGGAGAGCCACAGGCTTGCATCTTTCGATCCCCGGGGAACTGATGTGGCGGTCGTCCTGGATCTCATGATCCACGACATTGATATCATACTCAATCTGGTTAACAGCAAGGTCAAAACGATCGATGCCAGCGGCGTCTCGGTACTGACCAGGGAAGTGGATATTGCCAACGCCAGGATCCAGTTCGAAAACGGCGCGGTCGCGAATGTCACGGCAAGTCGCATTTCCCAGAAAAAGATGCGAAAAATGAGGCTGTTTCAGCAAGACACATACATAGGCATCGATTTTCTTGAGAAGATCTCTGAAATCTATCGTCTCGTAAATGCAGAAGCGACTGACAACGCCATATTCGGTATTCCCATCGACATCGGAGATCCTGAAAAAAAGAAGAAGATAATATATCAAAAGCCGAATGTTGAAGAGGTAAACGCACTCAAAGAAGAGCTCATCTCCTTCATCGATTGCGTACAAAATAGTAGACAGCCCATCGTCAGCGGCGAAGACGGCCGCGAAGCGCTTCGCGTGGCCATCGAGATCACCAATCTGATAGAGAAGCAGCTCCAGACCTATGGCATCTGAGAAAGCGATGACGACACACCCGAAAAACGATATCATGATCATTGCAGGTGAAGCTTCAGGCGACCTGCATGCCTCGAACCTGGTTCGCGAAATGCGCGCGCTCGATCCCGAGGTGACTTTCTTCGGCATTGGCGGCGATCGCATGAGGGCTGAGGGCGTGGAACTGGAGTATCATATCCAGGATATGAGCGTCCTCGGATTTGGGGACGTGATAAAGAAGATCTTTTTCTTCAGGAGCGTGATCCGTATTCTCAAAAGACGGATGAAAAAAGATCCGCCACGCATGCTCATATTGATCGATTATCCCGGAATGAATCTTAAACTGGCTGCCGCAGCAAAAGAGTTTGGCATAAAGGTATTTTATTACATTGCACCCCAGGTATGGGCATGGGGATCAGGCCGGATTCGCAAGATGGCAGAGTGTATCGACAGCCTGGCGGTCATCCTGCCTTTTGAAGAGCCGCTTTTTCGCAACGCGGGTATCGACGCACGTTTCGTCGGACACCCGCTTCTGGATATGGCCTCGGCGAAAAGCAGCAGATCGGCATTCCTGAACGCCCATCAACTGGATGGAGGTGGCAAGATCATCGGACTGCTTCCAGGCAGCCGGACACAGGAGGTGAAGCGACTGCTTCCTGAGATGGTAGCGACTTTCGAAGCGCTCCTCGAAGATGATCCCGATATTCAGGGCATCGTGGCATGCACATCAACTGTCGATAAAAATCTGTACCAGGAGCTCACGCAAAACAAGAATGTGGTCGTAAAGGCATACGATCAAACATACGATGTCATGCAACACGCCGACCTTTTGATCGTGGCGTCCGGTACGGCAACGCTTGAATCCGCTCTCTTCGAAACACCAATGATCATCGTCTACCGAGTCGATCCGCTCTCGTTCTTTCTCGGGAAAAGACTGGTGAAGTTGAAAAACATCGGCCTGGTCAATGTGATCGCCGGGAAAGAGATCGTCCCCGAATTCATTCAGCACGATTTCAATGCTGAGAAAGTCGCCTCCATGGCCGGGAAGCTTCTCTTTGATGACGTCAAAAGGACATCTGTCATCAAAAACTTAAAGCAGATCCGTCACAATCTCGGATCACCGGGTGCAGCGAAACGTGCCGCGGAAATGGCGTTGGCTTTACGATGAATAAAAAAACAAAAAAAAGAATCACATTCTTTCTCGTGGCTAAATTCGGCTGGCTGTTTATCTTGCTATTGGGCAAACTCTCTTTCGTGAAACTCGTAGGCCTCAAACATCTCCGACGAGTGAAAAAGGAGGGCGCTCCTTTAATTTACGTCCTCTGGCATGGCCGCATCATGCTCCCGATCTACATCCACCGGAACCAGGGTATCACCGCGATGGTGTCTCTTCACGATGACGGAGAAATGATCTCTCAGGCAGTACACCGGCTGGGCTATAAGACAGTTCGGGGATCCAGCACACGAGGCGGCAAGGAGGCCTTTTACAAAATGCTGGATGTTCTCAAAAATGGCGGAGAGTGTACGATCATGCCGGACGGTCCACGCGGTCCTCGCCATAAGCTGAAACCAGGTGCGCTATTTCTTGCGCAACAGTCGGGCGCTTATATTCTTCCCCTGTCGTTCAGATGTAAACATCCTGTCGAGTTCAAAAGCTGGGACAGATTCAACCTCATCACTCCCTTTTCAAGATCAGTCGCTGTATATGGTGAACCAATTCGCGTCCCACGGGAATTGTCAGAGCAGGAGATTGAATTCTACACTGAAAAAATCGAACAGGGTATGATCGAAAACGAGAAGAGAGCGGATGCATATTTTAACTAACAAGCTGTGGCAGATCCTGCTTTCGCCGTTTTCAATTGTTTACGGTTTTATCATCACGCTGAGAAATCTTCTATATGATTGCAAAATATTACCCGCATACCGGATTCAGGGATGTCCGGTGATCTGTGTTGGGAATATCACCGTGGGCGGCACCGGCAAAACTCCGGCTGTTGAATACCTTGCAGATTATCTACGTCGCAATGATAAAAAAGTGGCAATCCTCAGCAGAGGTTACGGCAGAAAAAGCGCGGGAACGATTCTCGTCTCCGATGGAGAAGAGATACGCACGACTCCCGAGATTAGCGGCGACGAGCCATATCTGCTGGCGACGAATCTCAAAGAAGTTATTGTGGTCGTCGAAAGTGACAGAGTTGCAGGCGCCGCCTATATAAAAAATAATTTTCATCCTGACGTCATTATTCTCGATGACGGGTTTCAACACCGGAGACTGTATCGTGATGCGGACATTGTCTTGTACGACTGTTCTACTCCTCTGGGACTTCCGCTCACACTTCCGGGAGGGAAGCTGAGAGAACCTCTATGGAATCTCAACCGGGCTGACATGATATGGTTGAGCAGAACTGATCAATAAACAGAGTCATCCGGATATGATAAATTGAAGAGAAGATTCAGCGACATACCATTCATCGAGACCAGGCATGCCCCATCGCATCTCGTATCGCTGCCCTCATTAAAGTGGCAACCCTTGAAATGGCTGAATGATAAACGCGTCTTTATATTTTCCGGCATAGGAAATCCCGCGGCCTTTCGCAGGACTGTAGAAGACCTGAAGGCTCAGATCTCAGGAGAGATACAATTCTCCGACCACCACCACTATTCCGAAGCAGATTTGACGCGGCTGGAACAGCAACGACATAACTCAGACGCTGATATTTTGCTCACGACGGAAAAAGACGCCATGCGCCTGCGTCAATTCCCAATCGACCACCTCTCACTCCATTACCTGCGCATCAAACTGGAACTTATTGATGGAACTCCCCACATCCAGAGATTGTTAAAAGTGTAATAATGTGAGACACTTTTTTATCAACATACCAAAAAATGCTTGATAAATTTGTAAAAATATGTTATTTTAGCTTGAATATATTGCGCTGAACAGCGGGGAGTACGACAAGTGAGTACACAAGGCAAGGTCTACAAAGTTCTTGTTGTCGATGATGATAAAAATATTGCCAAGATTATTGATATCAATCTCAAAAAAGAGAAAAAGTATGATGTCTCTACGGTATCCAGCGGAGAGGCATGCCTGAAGTCTATCCGGGAGGAAATTCCGGATTTAATTCTGCTGGACATTCAGATGCCTGGCATTGATGGAATTGAAACGCTTAAACGCGTCAAAGAGCATGATTCCCTCATTCCGGTCGTGATGATGTCCGCCCACGGTACCGTGGAAAAAGCAGTGAGTTCGATGCGCCTTGGCGCCTATGACTTCATCACGAAGCCGTTTGCCTCTGACAGACTTCTGGTAACTGTGCAAAATGCGCTGATGACCAGTTCCCTGAAGAAAGAGGTCGATGAACTCAGAAAAGAACTGAAAAATAAATATCAATTCGAAAACATCATCGGCCAGAGCGGCGGCATGCAGGAGGTGTTCAAATCGCTAGAAAAAGTGATCAACAGTAATGTCACCGTATTGATACAGGGCGAGAGCGGAACAGGAAAAGAGCTCATCGCGCGCGCCATTCATTTTCACAGTCGAACCAGAGCGAACAAGCCATTCGTTGCGGTCAACTGTTCAGCATTGCCTGAGTCCCTGCTCGAGAGTGAGCTTTTCGGTCATGAAAAGGGCGCCTTTACCGGAGCCGCCGGACGCCGGATCGGTAAATTCGAACAGGCCAATGGAGGCACTGTATTTCTCGATGAAATTGGTCTGATGAGCCCCATGACGCAGGCAAAGGTTTTGCGCGTTCTGCAGGAACGCGAATTCGAACGCGTCGGAGGCAATGAATTGATCAAGGTTGATCTGCGACTGATCTCCGCGACCAATCGCAATCTCGAAGAAGCGATGAAAAAGGGCGAGTTTCGTGAAGACCTCTATTATCGAATTTCAGTATTTCCAATCAAGCTTCCGCCTGTCCGGGAACGCAAGGAAGATATACCTCAGCTCGCAGCCTATTTCCTGGACAAGTATTCCAAACAGGAAGGAAAGGAAGTGGTCGATATAGCACCCGATGCGCTTGAGCTCCTCATGGCCTACGGCTGGCCTGGAAATGTACGCGAGCTTGAGAACGCGATCGAACGGGCGATAGTGCTCGCCACAACGAACGAGATCACTGCCAAAGATCTACCAGCCGCCGTCAAGTCGCTCGGCGAAAAGAGAATATATGAATCCGACAATACCCTGTCCAGCTGGATAGAGAAATTGGAGGAAGAAGCACTCAGGCAGGCGTTGCTGGAATGCGAGGGCAATATATCACAGACAGCAAAAAAGCTGGGTATCGGGCGGGCCACCATCTATCGCAAAGCGAAGAAGTATGGTCTTCCCATGATAAAATAGACACTTCACACAGCAGTTCAAACTAAAAAGGCTAATATTTACAATATATTAGCCTTTTTTTATTCTCACCGGCATCACACCCTGCGACTGTCACACAATGATACACTTGTTTCAGCTATATACATGTTTATATTGTAACTTGTATTAAGCATATTTAATAAAATATTTATTAACAGAATATTATTAGATGCAAATATTTGTAAATATTTATGTTTTAATGGTATATTGTTTGCAATTAGAGACAGGTATTGTAGCATCCATTTTACTAACCCTTAAAATCTCGGCGAAATGGAATCAAAAAAATTACGGTCAATTGTTAAAAGCATCTGCTCAGGGGAGTATTCACCAGGCGAGTTGGTTGATTTTATTGATGTTTCCCAGAAAATAGCGATCAGCTATTTGAAATATCAGGAATCTTTGGGAAAAAATATCAAACCCAAAAACATTGAGGGTTTAAACAATCTTGAAGATATCGCCATTGACTGCATTGCCGGTCTGTTCATGCGCAATGACCTGGGTGAATTCGTTCAATTGAAAAGATATTTCACTCCGCTTCTCGAGAAAGATGACGCAGGAAATGATCAGTATATCCTGTTGATGCTTCGTCGTCTGGTCGTAAAAAAGACAAAGCAGGAATTGTCCAGAATTTTTCGAGAGAGAGATCCTGAGGGCGCTAAAATCATTCGAAACATTCGCGTTGCTATCCGTAACTCCGACATACTGTTTGTCTTCAGAGAGATGGGACGGGAGTTCGTCTACCTCAGTCACCTTGGTGAAAAAAGCAAGATCATCAGAAAGGGTCATGAAGAGATGCATGAAAGAACGCTCTCTTTCCTTTTCTCCGACGTCTATAATCCCAATGATTCCGTCTCCGCAATGATGAAGAAAATGCTGACCATCGTCGAGGAGAACACGGAGTATAAAAATTACCTGGCGATTGATACAATCGCTTGCATCATACGGAATTTCACGTTCAATCAATATAGCGACATATGCCATGGAGGAGTCGATAAAACTTCACCTCTGAATGATCTCCATTATCAGGAAATCAACGAGATCAACAATAGTGTCATCAAAGATATCCATAGCAAGATCAAACTGCAATATGTCAATAAAAATAAACTTGATAACAACAAAGCATCTATTTATTTCAAGGCAATCAGTGATTTTGTCCAGGATTTAACCCACGAAAAGGAGTGTGACTCCAATTTCAAATACCTCAAAAGATATATCCCGCAATTGTCACAGCAGATATACAGGGATGAGGAACGATCGATATTTGAATATCTCATTAAAGTGACAAGAAAGTCTCTCAGAAAAAAATTAAAAGAATTATTATAATTTTACGTAAAATCGCCTCTTTGTCTGTATAGTATAGTACAAAAAGTTAAATTGTTCGCTACTATGATCCAAAGTGGGGAATGTACAATTTGTACATAGACTTGCCATGAGCGCAAAGACAAATCAGTGTCCGGTTCTATCTAAAATTGAAGCATATGTGCTGCATCTGTTGAGGTCGAACTCAGAAATAAAATTCATTGACGAGCACATTCAGAGTTGTCACTCCTGTCGTGAGCGCTTCATCAATATCTAGACATTTTACAATATTTTCAACGATGAGTATGCCAGACCAGTCGATCATCAAACATTCGAACTCGTCAGGAACGTCGAGAAAGACAATGTAAATATGGCGGACATTCTACTTCGACCTCAGCTTCTCGACGAAATGCCGGGGGAACGCCATTTCATCGCGGAAATACTGAAGCACTGCTACAAGCCAACCGGTAACAGCGATCCATTCACCCTTAAAAGAGACCAGGTATTGATACATGCCATTCAGTCTCTGCACACACATCTTGTGACGCTGTTCCTCTATGCCATAGACAGATCAATGTATTCGGAAGTCAGTTTTACAATCCCCAGAATTTCCCAGACGTATCGCAGTGATGCCAGGGGAAAAATCGAATTGGGGTACACAGATATCAACAGTTTCGATAAACTGGAAATCATGATAGTGCAAAAGCAATAGCACATGTTGTCTCCACCAAGATCAATATTTCTTATTCTCATCACTTTTCTGTTCAATCATTCCGCACTTTGTCAAGTCTACAAATTCGAAAATCCGACTTTTACGCTGGATCAGCGCATCGATATTGCAATCAAACAGACGCTTAATGACAACTTCAATGAGCTGATGTATATCGGCTACGCTGTAACCAGTGATGGTGAGCTTGATACTGCTGACGATCTCTTCATCGCGTTGGCCTATTCCTTCAGATCATACAGGCCGGCGCTGAAACACGTGATTGTATCCACCTCATTCGAAAAGATCAACAGAGATCGACATCCCATCTATCTGCTGGGAAATGCCTCTCAAATCCAGAGTCTGAAGACTCTTTTCAAACTTTTTTCTGAAATACACTACAACAGACAGCGCCAGGATATTCTCGATGCCGTTGGTGAACACCCGCCTCAGGAAGCGATCAATAAATTCCTCAGCCACGTGATCTTCAACCATTATCATCCGGCATTGCAACAAAAGTGCATCGACATTCTTGGTCGGTTTGGGGATGCGGAAAGCCTTGAACACATCCTCGATATTCTGGCAAGACATGACGACACCGCACTGCTTCGCAGGGCAATTTATTCGATAAGCCTGCGCAACGATCCGGAGAGATTCAGGATCATCTCCGCACTGGCGACCGGAAGCAAAAAACCTGAAATCCGAAAAGAGGCCATTTTTAATTTAAGTCACATTCACCGGGGTGAGAGCCTGGCGACTCTTTACGAGGTGGTGAATACAGACGCCGACCCAGACCTCAGAAAGTTTGCGGTATTTTCGATAAGCCGCTTTCCCGTTCCCGTTGCCTGTCAGGTGTTGCTCAGGATCGCCAGGTCTCATCAGGAAAATGAGATTAGAAAAAAAGCGCTTTATTGGCTGAGAAATCTCTATCACCATAAAGCGCTTTCGTAAATTTGAAAAACTGAAATCAGGCTATCAGAACTTGCCCGGGTATGACGTACCCTCCATCTCCGCTAAATATTTTTCCGCTTCCATGGCTGCTACCGCACCGGTACCAGCCGAAGTAATTGCCTGTCTGTATATCGCATCCTGTACGTCGCCTGCAACAAAAACGCCGGGAACATTGGTCTGCTGTCTTCTGTTGGCCAGAATAATATCATTATCATCCATTTCGATGATGTTTTTGAAAATATCGGTATTGGGAATATGGCCGATGAATATAAATACTCCATCTGTCCTGAAATTGGACGTATCACCACTCTTCACATTTTTCAATGTCAGCCCGGTGACTGAATTCTCTCCCGTGATCTCTTCGATCGTGGAATCCCAGATAAAATCCATCTTTTCATTCTCAAACGCGCGATTCTGCAAATGCTGATTCGCGCGAAGTCTGTCCCGGCGATGAATCACGGTGACCCTTGATGCAAATTTCGTCAAAAACAGGCCTTCGTCAATGGCGCTGTCGCCGCCACCTATCACGACCACTTCCTTTCCTTTATAGAAGAATCCATCGCACGTTGCGCAATAGGATACACCTTTACCAATAAATTCCTTTTCACCGGGGACATTCAGCTTTCGGGGATCCGATCCGGTGGCGATGATCACACTCTTTGCTTCATAATCGTTTTCATGCGTCTTGATGCTGAATGGCTGAGACGTGAAGTCAACAGAAACGACCTCTTCATTTGCATATCTGGCGCCAAAGCGAGATGCATGCTTCTCCAGATTCTGAAAGAGATCGAACCCGGTAATCCCGTCCGGATATCCCGGATAATTTTCTACAGCGTCGGTAAGCGTGATCTGTCCACCGGGCTGGGTACCCTTGATCACCAGCGGAGAGAGATCCGCCCTTGCAGCGTATACCGCGGCGGAAAGGCCCGCTGTTCCCGCCCCAATAATAACCAAATTTTCCATTTCATTTTCCTTTATTGTAGCATATTTATAATTGTGGATTAAGCAGATGTTAAAAAACCACCGTACAGGTGGTTTTTTTAGTGGAGACGGCGGGAATCGAACCCGCGTCCGAAAGCTCGCAATCATGGACTTCTACATACATAGTCTATCGTTCATTTTCACTCATGGTACTACGACAAACAAAAGTAATCATGAGCTATTCCGTAAAATCTCATTCTCATTTCCCGGACTAAAATGAGAATTATCCCATCAAAGATCGTCGTTTCAGTCAAGCCGGGTGGGCACAACTCAACAGAAACGGGCTGCTTTATTAGGCAGCCATTGCGTATGCATAATTATCTGCATTTAAATTTAGTTTCCTGTTTTTTTACGGGGTACCAGGAGACCCCGGTATGCCATCCAGGAACACATAACTCCCGTCGAAGCCAATGTCGTCCCCTGAAAATTAGACGCATAAAGCCGTATAAAGATTCAACCAAATATACGAATTTTTTACTTTTATTTCAAGAAAAATATTTGTACATTCATGCATTCTTGAATCCCTTGCGTGCGACCCTGTTTCTCGATTCGCACCACTCGGGTATATTTGATTAAGATTGTATCTTTTCAGAAAATAATGCGGGTAAAATCAAAATCAAGCCAACAATAGCCATTCAAAGCCTGCTCATCGTCCTGTTCACTCATTCATATGTCTCAGGACAGGTAACCTTGAGTGAAATCCAGTTCGACGCTCCGATAAATGAAAATTACTATGAATTCATCGAAATAGTCAATCTGAGTGAAACGGATTCTGTTGACCTGACCGGCTGGAAAATCAGCGACGGTAAAGATCACGATGACATCATTCAGACAGCCGGCGGTATTAAAATCGCGCCGCTGCAATACGCCGTGATTCTCGATCCGGGGTACTTTGATAATGAGGCGATTTACGATGAGATCATACCCGGCGATGCACTGCTCCTCACCATTGACGGCTCTACATTCGGCAGCGGCGGCTTATCAAACTCAACCGCGGAAAAAGTATCCCTCATCAAAGCCTCCATGGATACAGTCTCTTCCTACCTGTATACGCTGGACAATGCCGAAGGTTTTTCAGACGAGAAATTCATCATCGATGGACCGGATACAGAAGATAACTGGAAAAACAGCACGATCTATCTTGGTACGCCGGGTGCGGCAAACAGCGTCCGTCCCATCGACTTCGATATTGGCGTCAGCCTGACCCACTCGCCTGAATTGCCGGAGATGAATACGCCGGTAACGCTTTTATGTACAGTCAGAAATTATGGTGTCAGATCCGCAACTGGCATCGAACTCATATTCTATCACGATGTCAACAGTAATGGTACACCGGAGGAAAGCGAGCGAACTAGCACTCCGGTCAGCTACTCAGATGAGATCTCTCCAGGAGATTCCGTGAGACTGCAATCGGACTGGATACCGCCAGGCAGTGGTTTCCATACAATACTGTGCAGATCTGAAATGTCAATGGATGAGAATCTGGCGAACGACCTGGCAGAAACAGTCATCGCTGTTGCATACGAACCACTGGATCTCGTGATCAATGAAATCATGTACTCTCCCTTCTCTTCTCAAGCGGAATGGTTCGAACTGTATAATCCGCGTGATGAAGAGATCGATCTGAATGGCTGGACATTTTCAGATTCGAGAACCGGCAACAGGATCACCATTGCCGACAGTTCCATCAAGGTCCTGCCGGACAGCTACATCGTCCTGGCGGAAGATCAGACCATTTTCGATATTTTCAGCGCCATTCCATCGACGACGCTCATTTTTCAGGGGCGTTTTCCAGCTCTGAATGATTCGGATGACTCGGTTGTACTTTATGACTTGAGTGGTAAAATTATCGACCAGGTCGACTATCAAACCTCCTGGGGCAAAGAGAGCGGTGTGTCCCTGGAAAGAGTGAGTCCCGCAGGCGAAAGCAGTTCTCCGGATAACTGGGGGCTGAATCAAACGCCAAGCGGTGGCACCCCGGGCGAAAAAAACAGTACAAGTCCGCTGGATGTCGATCTGTCACTGTCCGAAAAAGATATCCAGTTCGCACCGCCTTACGCATTGATCGAGGATACGCTCGTCACGATCACCGCCGCCGTTCGCAATATCGGATTGACGACTGTATCACAATTTAACGTGTACTTCTATCACGACGCGAACAGAGATTCCGTCGCCCGGCCGGATGAGCGCCTGGGCACAGTAGTCGTCGAAAACGTCTCTCTTCAGCCGGGTGATTCGCTTCTCGCGCAATATATGTGGAATGATTATGAGCCGGGTGTCAACCTCATCATTGTCGAGATCGACATCCCGAGCGACGACAATGACGACAATAATCTCGCGTTCAAAAAATTTAGCGCCTCTTTCCCTGAATACTGTGTGGTGATTAATGAAATCATGTATAATCCACTGGGAGATGACCCGGAATGGATTGAAATTCACAACCGGACCAACGCCCCGGTAGATCTTCTCAATTGGAAAGTGTCGAATTCCCAGACTGACGAGAAAGTGATCTTGAATAGCAACAACCTTGTGCTGCAGCCAAATGACTATTTCGTCATAGCGGCAGACACGCTCTCAACGCAGCTCTTTTCCGATCTGCCATCGACTGTACTGTATACGAAGAAATTTCCTTCTTTGAAAAACAATGGAGATGACATCTACCTGTACGACATGAATGACAAGTTCATCGACATGGTTCCGTACCGTTCATTTTGGGGAGGCGGAGACGGGATATCTCTGGAAAGGATCAATCCGGATGTCACTTCGATCGATAACGCAAACTGGAATTCATGCGTGCGGTTCGAAGGGGGAACACCCGGCACGGAAAACAGTATATTCATAGAGAAATTACCAGCGACTGGCTCCATCAGTGTTTCACCGGATCCATTTTCGCCGGATGCCGACGGTTTCGACGATGTGGCCATCATCGATTATCAGCTGCCGGACAGAACATCGACTGTGAATTTGAAGATCTATGACATGCGCGGTCGACTCGTTCGTTTTCTGTTGAATAACAGAGACAGCGGCGCAACCGGAACAGCAATATGGGACGGTACAGATGAAGATGGGAATCTGTGCCGCATTGGGATCTATATCATCTATCTGGAAGCGCTGAACGCTGAAAGAGGAAATATCGTCTCGTTGAAAAAGACAGTCGTTTTGGCGGCAAGGCTGTAACAACATATACATATCGCCAATGATACTGAAGAATCATATTAATCATCATCTTACTGGAAGGAGAATCATATGGATTCTGCGAAAAAGAGACTGAACGATTCCGCTGCATTGAGATGGACCGTGCTGGTGCTGATTAGTGGACTCATGTTCGCGACTTATTGGTTCCAGGATTTCTACAGCGGTTTGAAAGGAATGATGGAATTAACGATGGGTTTCACCAGCGAAGAGTTCGGGCGAATGATCGGATTGACCACAATTGCCAATGTGTTCGGAATGATCATTATCGGCGGAATGATCCTTGATAAATGGGGTATTCGTCTTGCCGGACTGGTATTCGGAGGGCTTGCCCTTGTCGGCGCAGGCGTTTCGGCAATGGCGGCCAACGGATTTTTTGGCGAAAGCCATTCCACAATACTGACATGGATGATCATCGGCAGGATCATGTTCGGATCAGGTCTCGAAATTGTGTGTGTCGTTGTCACGAGGACGGTTGTGAAGTGGTTCAAAGGCTACGAGCTCGCTTTGGCAATGGCTATCAATATGGGATTTGGACGACTCGGATCTGCGACTGGAATTGCCATCAGTCCCGATATCGCAGGAAACAGTGTACCCACAGCCATTGTATTCGCGGCGACATTGATCGGCCTTTCGATCATCATGTTTCTCATCTATCTGATCTTCGATGTACGGATCGACAGGCAGACATCCGAGCTTTCCGGTGGCGCACCCGCAGAGAGTGAAGACTTCAGTTTTTCAGATCTGATAAAACTTGCCACAAATGCTTCCTTTATATATATTGCACTTTTATGCGTTGCATTTTATGCGGCTGTATTCCCATTCATGCAGTATGCACCGGATCTACTGGTCAATAAATTCGGCTTTGTCTATGAACTTCCCGAATCGGCAAACATCGTTCTGTTCGGAAGTGCTGCTATTGGCAATGCCGCGGTCTATCTCGCGCTATTCCTCTTCGGCATCAGTTTTTCTCTGGTCCCGCAGCAGCTGAAAGGCAAACGAGCAAAGACCACCGCAATCGTGATTATCCTGGCCCTTTTCGCGCTTTTCATCAACTCCCTTTGGGGATATCTGAGCGTGTGGTTGAAAAACGGGCCCAAGACAGCGTCGTTGATTCCTTTGGGAACGATTTTGTTCACTCCCATCTTCGGCAGTTTTGTTGACAAACGCGGCAAAGCTGCATCGCTAATGATACTTGGATCTCTGCTGTTGATTTTTGCGCATCTCTCGCTCTCTATCTTCAACAGTCTGGCGTTCGCTTATATCGGACTATTATTCCTGGGAGTTGCCTTTTCGCTCGTTCCTGCGGCCATGTGGCCATCCGTCGCCAAAATTGTGAAGGAAAGCCGGCTGGGTACAGCGTACGCGTCCATGTTTACGGTTCAGAACTGGGGACTATTGTTGTTCTTCTGGGGCATCGGAGCGCTACTCGATTTCGTCAACAGGGATAATCTGGAGGCAATCCGGGCAGGCGAGATGGTCTACAACTATACGACACCCATCTTCGTCCTCGTTATCTGCGGTATCGTCTCTATCTTCCTGGCATTCAAGCTGAGACAGGCCGACAAGAGACAGCGTTATGGTCTGGAACTTCCTTCGGGACAGTCCGGATAAAATCGGATTATAGTCCAGACATGAATGTGCGGTCCCGTTTTGTGGTCCGCACAGGACTGGTGTAAAACAGATGACCCTTGCGAGGTGTATTGCACTTCGCAAGGGTTTTTATTCTAATTCTATGTATATTGTAGGATCCTGAACACCCGATTCCGCAAATCCCTTTTTGCGGATCAGACAGCTGTCGCACGTACCACATGCCCGCCCATCCGGATCAGGATCATAGCAGCTGTGCGTCAACGCATAATCCACCCCAAGCTCATAACCCAGCTTGATGATGTCTGCCTTGCTCAGCTCGATGAGAGGCGCATGAATTGTGATTTTGGTTCCTCCAACCCCAACGCGTGTTGCGAGATTTGCCAGGCGTTCAAACGCCTGGATGTACTCAGGTCGGCAATCCGGATAGCCGGAATAGTCCACGGCATTGGCTCCGATAAAGATATCCATCGCACCCAGAACTTCCGCCCAGCCCAGAGCAAGTGACAAAAATATGGTATTCCGCGCAGGCACATAAGTGACAGGGATCTGTTCTGACACATCGCGTATCGAAGATGACTTCGGCACCTCGATATCGCTGGTTAAAGCTGATCCGCCGATGGCACGCAAATCGATATCAAAAGTAAAATGGTTCTCCACTGAAAAATATTTTGCCACCTTTTCAGCAGCGATCAACTCGTACTGATGCCGCTGCCCGTATCGAAAGCTTATTGTAAACGTTTCGAAATGACGGCTCCTGGCAACGGCCAATGACGTTGTAGAATCGATGCCTCCACTCAATAAAACGACCGCTCTCTTCGACATTGTGACACTCTCCTATCCTGTGAATCAGACTAACGGACACCGATATATTTATGAATCTGTAACTGCAATCGCAGGGGCAGTTGACTCTTCATTATCCAGGAGGCCAGACGGTCTGGCGGCATAACCTGATACGCCGGCGAAAAAAGGACCTCGTGTTTATCAATCAAATTATATCTTGTCAAAACCGACACCGCCCAGTCGAAATCTTCCCGGTTCGAAATCACAAATTTCAACTCGTCATCCACTCTTAAATCATTTAAATTATCCCAGCGCATTTTTCCGGACTCCCCGCTCGCCGGACATTTGATATCAATAATTCGTATGATGGGTGATGTCAACGAACAAATATCCATGCTGCCATTCGTCTCCACAAGCACGCCCTTAAAATGAGATGTGAGTGCTACAGCAAGCTGTGGTGTCTCTTCCTGCATCAATGGCTCGCCGCCGGTGATTTCCACCAGATCACATACATGCTCGCGCGCCTCCGCAATGATCTCTCCAACCGACATCTCCATGCCATCCGAAAACGCGTCAACAGAATCACAATAGCTGCATCGCAGATTACAGCCGGACAGACGGATGAACAGGCAGGGCAGTCCCGCGTATGTGGATTCACCCTGAATACTGGCAAATATTTCAGATACCTTCAAGTCACTCCTCCGAATACATGGCGGAATATTTGTCAGATTCCGATGTTTCCACGTAAACCAGACAGATGTGATCCGGAAGTCGCTTTTTCAATGCGTCATATATGTATTTGGCAATATTCTCGGAGCTGGGATTGATACTGTCGAATGGGGGGATATCATTCAGAAGCCGGTGATCGAATTGATCAATGATATCCTTCAAATGTGAAGAGAGATCTCTGAAATCGAAAGCAAGCCCTCTGCCGTCGAGCACCGATGTCGCAATCTGGGCCTTGACCGTCCAGTTGTGTCCGTGCACTCTCCTGCAATTACCCTCATAACCATTCAATCTGTGCGCGGCAGAAAACCGGGATTCGGCTGAAATCCTGTACACAAATCATTTCTCCGATTGTATGGATAGATAAAAATAGGCGTTGAAAGCTGCCATGACCTGCTTCGTGTCATCGCTGAGATTGATAACCTTTATGTCTCCATCTTCACGTCGAACCCTGGAGGTCGATTCGATAAGCGCTGCTATGAAATGATTGGACGGGGACTCTATACGCTCCATGTCGATAATGATCTTGTAAAATCCATGCTTTACACATTTCCTGACCGCAGCAATCAGATAGACTGTGCTCTTGGTAGGCGTGAGCGATTTGTTGAAAACGATCTTTATGATCTTTTCATCATTACTCAAGCACTCCAGCGACACTGTTTTTACATCATCCGGCATCAGAGCCCCCGTAGATTCAGGCAATTACATCCATTTATCGATCATGAAACCGATACACAACAGCAGACCCGTGATCAGATGGTTCTGTATCGTCATCGCATTCGCGGGAACGAGTTTCATGCTGTCATCATAATAATCCAGCGCTACCTTGATCGCCTTGAACGCCAAAGGAAGCGTCAGTAAACTGAGAAGCGCCCAGGGTGGAAGCACGTCCGTGATCACGCCGATGATCACCGAGATGTAAGTGAGCAGCATGTAAACCAGATAGCCGAATGCCGCTTTTTTCCGGCCAACGCGCACAACGATATGGTTTTTACCAACCGCCTTGTCCGCTTTGTAATCCTGGAATTCATTGATATACAGGATGGCTGAGATCAGAAAGGCCACAGGAAGCGAAGCGACCACAGGCAACCATGAGAAGGATGCTGTCTGAACAAAGTATGAGCCCAGCGTCATCAATACGCCGAAATTCAGGAAGATCATGACCTCACCAATACCACGGCTCACAAAAAACAGCGGCGGTGCTGTGTAGAAAAAGGCGGATACAACACCGATGAATCCAATGAGCAGAATGGCAGCATGCACTTTATAAGCCAGGTAGACACCGATCAGACTGCCGGCAAGGAAAAAGATCAGCGAACCGATGAGCACCTCTTTGGGACTGAGCAAGCCCTTCTGAATAACTCGACTTCCACCTGTAAATGGAGAAACAAACTCTTTATTCAAATCATCACCCTTGTTGAGGTGGTCGAAGTAATCATTAGATACATTGGCAGCCGCATGAAGCAAGATGCCGCCCAATAGCGTGAGCAGAAAATATCCCCAGTGAAATTGATCCGTGTGATAGAAGGCCACCACCGCACCGAGGACAATCGGGACTATCGTGCCAGTGAAGAATGGCATGCGTATCTCTTGCAGCCACACCTTGACTCTATTCACTATTCCTCCTCCAAAACTACAATTTACTCAAAAACAATCGCTTTTGCAATCTGAAAAAATTTGAACCCGCTTTTCAGTACCGGCCACTTGATCTCATTCTCTTCGCAGACAGTCGATATACTGTCTTTCTGCAGGTCAAGTTGAAGCGACTTCAACGCTTGTTCACGCTCGACACCCTCGAATTTTCGAATGATATCATCGATCCTTTCGATCAGATTACGTGCGTAGTCAATTTTATCAGAAACGATTTTATAATCAGATTCACCAATCAAACCGTGTGCCAGCTTAATTTCATTCAGTCGCTTTCCCGCATCATAAGTGACATCAACGATCTGATCCCGCGTCATCCATTTCGTCTGATAGTTCAAAAAATACTTCCAGCTCGGATTAAGCATCGCTGTTCTGTGCTCTTCAAAGCTAGTGTAAAGAATGTCATATCCGAACTCCTCCGGATTTTCATAGGCGATACTACCCGGATCCAGAAAGGGGGCAAGAGGCGCTATGAACGGCACCACTTTTTTTCCGAATTTATTCAAAAGATGATCACAATAGTCAATGGTTTCCATCACGGACGCTGTCGTCTGTTTCGGAACACCGATCATGAAAAAGATGTCGAATTTCTGACAGCCGTTTTCCAGCGCCGCCGCGATAGTGGACTCCATGTCCGCATTGGAATAGGTCTTACCGCTCGCTCTGCGCACCTCTTCATCATGCGACTCGGGCGAAATCTCCACATTGAAATTAGGAACAGCATCCGAGAGCTTTCGGAAAAACGAGGGGTCGCATGGCGTGAAAAGCTCCACAACGAGATGATTTTTCATATTGAGCTTTTTGATTCCCGAGATCACCTTGTCGCCATAATCGTTGGGCGGCTGGTTCAGGTCCCCGACAATGAAAACAGGACTCGTTGTAAAACGGCTGATATCTTTAATGTCTTCGACTATGAGCTCCGGTGAGCGGTAAGCGGGTTTGTTCCGGTGAGCATAGTATTTCAGACCCTTGTGTGAACCGCCGCAGATCACGCAGTTATGCGTACACCCTTTACAGGTCATCACAGCCGTTATCGGGTAGCTCCACCAGTCGTATATCGCGGTCATGCTTTTGATGTCACCGTACTTCACAGCAATCTTGAAAAGATTTTTATAATTGTTGGAAAACGAGTTCAGTTCCTTGAGCGTATAGGAATGCGGGTTGACGCGCGTTTCCTCATTGGCGTCCTTCCAGCTCAGGTTCGGAATATTCGAACGGGTCTCATCTCCTGCCAGAATCCTCTTCATCAATGTGAGCAATGGAATTTCCGTCGTATCGCCGCGAAACACATAATCAATTTCCGGATACTGAATGAGCTGCTCATGATAATAGGTAGATGAAAGGCCGCCGAAAATCACCGGAATATCCGGATGATATTTCTTGCATAATTTGGCGATCTCGATACTGCCCTGGGCATGAACGAGCCAGTGCAGATCGATACCGAAGGCTTTGGGTCTTAATTTGGAAATTCTCTTTTCAACGTCGTAATCAGCGTCAGTCAGCATACGGTATGCTAAATTTATGATCTGTACGCCAACGCCATTTCTTTCGAGATATTCGGCTATACTGGAAAATCCTACAGGATACATCTCAAAGACAGGCGTCGAAGGAACGACGTCGCTTATGGGGCCAAACAGGTTTGGAATTTTTCTAAAATCGTATACACTCGGGGCATGTAATAGAATTAAATCTGGTCTAAATATCATTCTCCGCTATAGTCTCTTCCACTAGTCCTGAAATTTTGCGAGCTAACAATTGACTCAATCTCTGATTCTCTTTGTTCTCTAACTCGATCTGTTTTAATTCCCTGTTTAACTCGCTCCACAACTCCTGTGTTCCTTTATCGAATATAAATAAAGGTTCAGAACCATCACTGCGAACCCCGGCGAACTCTGAGGAACTATTTCTCTGTTGCTTGATCATGATGTTTTCCTCTTCTATCCTAATGTTTTGTGACAGAGTAATATAAAAAAGATTGAGCTAACTTACAATAAAATTTTAATATATTGCAAAAAATTTATTATATTCTATTGTTTTTACTAATAATTTAACTTTAATTACGATAATTATTTTATTTACAGCAGTTTAATTGTTTTTGCTGTTGTTAGATATTGTAAATGTTATATTTAAATTTTCTTCTTCTCTCAAGATATTGAAGATTATGTCATCATCCCAATTTTTGAAATGGAGATGCTGCTTTAATTTCGTGACATTTTTAAAAGTGGCGCCGTCGATGGTGAGGATCACATCGCCTTTTTTCAGCCCATTCTCTTCCGCCAGGGTTCCCGGTATTACTCGCTTGATCACGAAACCACCATCCTCCGGCTCTTCTTCAAGGCTGAATCCAAACGACGGATATTTTTCCCGCTCTTCCGCCGGAAGCCCCCACAGGTAATCGGCGAGACTGCGTATAACGATCTTGTGCGGTGTCGTGTCCATCGCACCGTGTGCCATCTTCATCGACGGCATCTTTCGCTTGCCCTCATCCGGCTTGTCCTTTTCTTCATCTTTGATGCTCTTCTTCACCTTCATCATCAAAGACTCTTCCACTGTATCCGGAACATCCACGACTACCAGTGACGCGAACGGTAACTCACTGCGGGTTTCGATGATCTTGCCGATCCCCAGATTGTAGGCGACATGTCCGCTTCCCGCCAGCAGGACAACCACGGCATTCGGATGTGTCTCCGCAACACGTATCGCACCGTCCCCCATTGCGGCGTCCCAGAGACTCTGCGCGGCATAGATCTTTTTGAACAGATCCGGAGAGGTGGCGTCCATTCCCTCCATTGCGACCTTGATGTAAAATCGATGTTCCACATTCGACGTATCTATCGCCGGAATTGCCATCCGCTCCTCTTCAGACAATGATGCGACACCGCCGCGGCCGATTTTCGAGGCATACTCCCGATCGATATTGACACCGTACATGGGCAATTGATTGTCTCGCGCATAGTCGAATATCGGCTTGTAATAGCGGTAGTTGTGACCCCATGTATCGTAGTAACCGGAATCATCCAGAAATGTCTGCTCATCTATTTTCTGAGTGATATAGTCGTTGAGAAGCTTGTCCTGATTCGGATTGAACATTTCAAGAGCAAGGCACACTTTGGCGCCCTGTTCGACCAATCCCCGGATCACTTTCAACTGCATCTGATGATGCTGATCGATGGTATGCGTTTCACCCAGCATCACGATACGCAATGTCGCCAATTCGGAGATCAGCTGATCTTCCGCGATTTCACTATTACGCTGTGTATCCACAATCCTGTTCAGCTTGACGGCACAGAAATCGAACTTCCTCTCCGGATCCCCGATCGGCAGCCGGTCACTGTTAAATTCTTCCTCCTGCGCAAAAAGAGACGCACTGCCAGCAATTAACAAAATGAAAACACTGATCATCAACCTTCGCATTTGGATCTCCATATCGGTATTTAAATTTATATTGACATTCTTAATGAAAATATGTACATTTATCGTGGTAAAGTTAGCAATAAATGCCAATAAATGCAAGACTTTTATCGCTCAGACAATTCGTGACCAGCCTACCATAAATTATCAAAAACAGAAGGAGTTGAGATATGCATTATCTTGCGAAAAGGATCGTCCTGTCAAGCCTTGTCCTGTTCTTAATGATTTTACTCTCCTGCGCAGCTATTGAGGAACTGGCCAAAGTGCAGAAACCGCAGGTCGCCATCGATAAAGTTCGCTTCACCGGTATGACATTCGAAACACTGAGTCTGGCATTCGATGTCAAGATTGACAATCCCAATCCACTTTCAGCCACCCTTGCCGGCTTCGACTACGATTTCATGATAAACGGAGCCTCTTTTCTCAGCGGCCAACAGGTATCGGAGATGGTGATCGAATCCATGGGGCAAAGCATGGTTGAAATTCCGTTGACGCTGAAATTCGAAGATCTGTATAAAACATATCAGACCATAGTCAATCAGGACAGCACACGCTACACCCTTGCCACCGGTTTATCATTCAATCTGCCGGTGCTTGGTAACACCCGGCTGCCGCTGAGTCATCAGGGCTCCCTGCCTTTGATAAAGCTGCCGGATATAAAAATTGGAAGTCTTGATCTCAAGAAATTGAGCCTCACCGGAGCGGAGATGGCTCTGAAGCTCGATGTCAGCAATCCGAACGCGTTCAATGTGATACTGAACAAGCTGAATTACGGCCTCAAAATAAATGGACAATCATGGGCTCAGGGCGTCACCAGCCAGGCAATGACCGTGAACGAAAAAGGAAATGGAACGCTTACCATTCCAATCTCATTGAACTTTCTGCAAATGGGCAGGACTGTGTACGGAATCGTGTCCGGGAACGAGAAGCTGAATTACAGTTTTGATGGCAATGTGGATCTGGGTTCATCCCTTCCATTACTCAATCAGATGAATCTGCCCATTAACAAATCGGGCGCCATTAAGATCAGTAAATAGTACAAGCATCATTTCACGCAGGAGATCGGATTATGCATATCGAACCGTGGTATATCTGGATGATCGTCGCCGCCATCCTCATCGTCGGTGAAATTTTCACTGCAGGTTTTTTCATCTTATGGTTTGGCGTTGCCGCCGCTGTCGCCGGCATGCTCGCACTTTTAGGTTTGAACGCTGCCTGGCAATGGGGCGCGTTTGTTATTGTATCGGGAGTACTGCTCGCGTTTTCCAGAAAATTGGCGGACAAGTTCAGCAAGGAACAGCCGAAGGGTATTGGCGCGGACCGTTTCATTGGACAAACCGGAGTGGTTCTCGAAGAGATCGATAATACTAAAAACTCGGGGCGCGTGCGGCTTGGAAAAGAGGAATGGCGCGCCGAGAGCTATGACGGTGTCAATATTCGTAAAGGCGAAACGGTGGAAGTCACTCGTCTGGAAGGCACACATCTCATTGTTAAAATAAATACAGAGGAGGTATAGAATGTTACCATTTTTTGTCTTAGCCCTTGTCGTCATCTTCATCATCGCCGCCAGGGGATTGAAGATCATACGACCCTGGGAAAAAGGACTGATTGAAAGACTGGGTAAATATCAGCGAACTGCGGACAGCGGACTCACGCTCATCATCCCCTTCCTGGAACGCCTGATCAAAATTGATATGCGGGAACAGGTGGTCGACGTTCCCCCCCAGGGCGTGATCACCAAAGACAACGTCGTTGTGGAAGTCGATGCCGTCGTCTATTACGAAGTGACCGATCCTGTAAAAGTCACCTATAACGTGGCGAACTTCTACGCCGCCGCCACGAAACTGGCGCAGACCAACCTCAGGAACCTGGTGGGAGATCTGGCACTCGACGAGTCCCTGACGTCCCGGGAGGTCATCAACACACAGCTCAGACAGATACTTGATGATGCTACGGACAAGTGGGGTACCAAGGTCACACGCGTCGAGCTTCAGCGTATTGAACCGCCGGCAGATGTCATGGAAGCAATGCACAGGCAGATGAAAGCAGAGAGGGACAGGCGCGCCATGATCCTCGAAGCGGAAGGAAGAAAGAAGTCGGCCATTCTTGAGGCAGAAGGTGTAAGACAGTCAGCCATTCTCAGAGCTGAAGGCGATGCGGAAGCGATCAAAAAAGTCGCCGATGCGGATAAGTTCAAGCTGCTCACAGTGGCAAAGGGTGAAGCCCAGGCCATCACGCAGGTGTTTGAGGCGATCCATGAGGGCAATCCCACGAATGACCTCATCGCCATCAAATATCTGGAAGCCCTGGAAAAGATTTCCGACGGGCAGGCGACGAAGGTATTTCTGCCGTATGAAGCATCCGGCATTTTGAGCAGTATAGCCGGCATCAGCGAAGTTCTGAAGGAAAACACAGATACAAAAAAATCAGAAAAATAACATCATATAGAATACCAATGCACCGCACGCGCTCGCATGTGGTGCATTTTATATGGAGGAGTATACATGCAACGCACTATTTTACCATTGATCGCGGGGATCATCATCGGGATGATCCTGACGGGCGTGCTCATCTGGAACACCATGCCGAAAATGATGATCACCATTCATGAGAGTAAACTGGATTTTGAATCCACTGTGCAATCCGTCCAGGATGCCGCTCTTAATAATGGATGGAAAGTACCTAAAATTTACAATATTCAAAAGAGCCTGGCGGCTGCCGGACACACGGAGATGACGCGGCTCAAGATACTCTCCATCTGTCAGCCGGACGCGGCTTACAGCATCCTGAGCGACGACGACAGCAAAATGGTCTCGGCCATCATGCCCTGTCGAATGGCCGTATATGTAACCAAAGACAGCACGGTTCACATTGCCAGCATGAATATCGGAATGATGAGCAAGATGTTCGGTGGAAATATCGCATCTACCATGAAAGGTGTTGCCGACGCCGAAGCGGAAATGATCGCGGATATTATCAAAGAGTAGATGCACATCAAGCGATTGGAAGAACGGCGCCTCGGCCGGGCAATTACTTTGATATTTCATCCTGAAATTTTTATATTTTACGTGACGTATCATTTCTTTCAAAAAGCGAAACATGGTTTCTGACAGACCTTACAGACACAGGAGATTCGAATGACCTCAAAAATGAGCCGCAGGCAATTTACAAAAACATCAGGACTTGCCACCATGGGAATACTACTGGGGTGTTCAACCAGCAATCGTTTTTCCCTGATCATCCGCAACGGAACGATTATCGATGGACTCGGCAGTCCTCCTTTACGTGCCGACATCGGCATCAAAGGCGACCGAATTGTGGCAATCGCGGATCTGTCGACAGCAACGGCCGATAAAATTGTGGATGCGTCCGGGCTGTACGTATCTCCGGGATTCATCGATATCCATACACATACCGACACGGAATTGCTGGTAAATCCGAAGGGCGAAAGCAAAATGCATCAGGGCGTCACCACTGAGGTCGCCGGCAACTGCGGTTCATCTCCATTCCCAATGACGGATGAGGAATTCACTCACTATGATGAAAACCTGTTTGAAAAATATGATATTCACGCGACGTGGAAAAGGATCTCCGGATTTCTGAATGCGCTCGAAAAATCACGAATTTCAATGAACTACGCAACCTTTACCGGCCATGGTGATCTCCGCGCGCATGTGGTGGGCAAGAATGACGAGACACCCACGCCGGACCAGATGAGGGAGATGAAGAGACTGCTCCGGGATTCTATGGAGAACGGCAGTTTCGGACTCTCCACCGGCCTGGAATACGCACCGAGCAGCTACGCGTCCACCGAAGAGATCATCGACTTGTGTACGGTTGTCTCCGAAAATGGGGGTGTCTACGCCACTCACATGCGCAATGAGGATGACCACGTCGAAGAGGCTATCGTCGAAGCGCTTCAGATCTGTGAACAGGCGAATGTGTCCACGCAAATATCACATCTCAAGGCGTGCAACCAGGCGAACTGGCATAAAGTCGACCATATGCTGGAACTGATCGAAACCGCGGAATCGTCCGGATTACCAGTGACAGCGGACCGTTATCCATACATCGCCTATGGCACCGGTCTCTCCACTTTCCTGCCGCTCTGGTCGAGGCAGGGCAGCACGGAAGAGATTCTGAACCGGCTTCAGGACAGCGCGCAGGTTTCAAAGATCAGGGAGTACGCCGAATACCGGGGAGCGCGCATCGGCGGCTGGGATCGTGTGGTCATCAGCTTCTGTAAATCCGAAGAGAACAAAAAATGGGAGGGTAAATCCATCATGGAGTGCGCCTCCAATACAGGTGACGCGCCATTCGAATTCATCAGGAAAATTCTGATCGAAGAGGAGAACGGGGTCAGCATCGTCGGATTTGCAATGGACGAGGATAATCTGAAAAAGGTGCTATCCTCACCACTATCGATGGTGGCATCGGATGGATGCGCGGTCGCGCCATATGGCAAGCTGGCCAGAGGCAAGCCGCACCCGAGATATTACGGGACATTCCCGCGCGTACTCGGCAGGTACTGCCGCGAAGAAAAGATCATGGATATCCAGACCGCAGTTGCAAAAATGACATCCATGCCGGCGCGCAAACTTGGATTGAAGCAGCGTGGCGTCATCGAAACGACCGCATTTGCGGACATCGTTGTATTCGATGGCACGACGGTGAGCGACAGAGCGACGTTCACCGATCCGCATCAGTATGCGGCGGGAATCAAACATGTGATCGTGAATGGAGCAATGACCATTGAAAACGAGGAACATACAGGTGCGGTTTCCGGCACAGTCTTGAGACACGGTTCTGCCTGATAAATGATCATATAAGCAGTTCTTTCGAATTATATCTGAAACGTCGACATCAAAGAATCAAATTGGAGGGCATCATCATGAAAGCAGCACTCATTGTTTTGAGTATCGTCTCCCTGGCGCTGGCCGGCGCCGGATACTGGGTTTACGACCAGGGAAAGAAAGCTGAGCTTGAGAACGAAGACATGGTCAAAGATCTCAATTTTAAAGTAAAGACTCTGGAAGAAGAGAAGGCGAAAGTTACACAGGAGCTAGAGGCAAAAATCGCTGACATCTCCAAAGAAAAAGAGGAAGAGATTGCCAGGGTGAAGGGGACATACGACAAGCTGGTATCGGACATGAAGGAGGAGGTCGAGCAGGGACAGATCAAGATCACGCAGATGGCTGACAGACTCTCGGTCACACTGGTAGACAAAATACTCTTCCCCTCAGGTGAGGCCGATATCACCGATGCGGGATTAAAGGTCATGGAACGGGTAGGCAATGTACTGAAGAACACTGAGGACAAGGTGATCCGCGTGGAGGGGCACACGGACAATGTGCCAATTCACGCCAGGCTGAAAGAAAAGTTTCCCACGAACTGGGAATTGTCCACGGCACGCGCGACCAATGTGGTTCGCTTTCTTGAGGAAAAGACCGGCATCAGTCCGGAAAGGCTCGAAGCCGTGGGTATGTCCGAGAACCATCCGGTGGCCAGCAACGAGACCGCAAAAGGACGCAGCCAGAACCGGCGCATCGAGATCGCGCTGCTTCCGAAACTGGAACGCAAGAAATAACCGCAACAGGTCTTTCACTCTCTCCTGCTTCATTTGCTCAATGTAAAAAATGAAGCAGGAGAGATTTTTTATCAAGATCCAGATTACGAATTAAAAACTCATTCTTGAGTGTTTCGTTCTCTAATATCAGATCAATATTTTCATGATCCATGTTTTGCTCCAATTTAATTCAACCTCAGGTTGCTTTTTTTGTGTCACTGGGAACCGATAACTCATGA
>JAZBPW010000151.1:0-22817 GCA_036351795.1 Candidatus Zhuqueibacterota bacterium
AATAGTGCGATAAAATATGGAATGAGAAAAGCACCGCCGCCGCTTTCGTAGGCGACATAGGGGAATCGCCAGACATTGCCGAGTCCGACGGCTGATCCCACTGCTGCTAATATGAATGATGTCCGGCTGTTCCATTGGTCCCGCTGTTCGGCCATAATCGTCTCCTCGTGGTTTAACGTCCGCTATCTTGAATGTATCTTTCAGCCATTTTAACGTCCTTTGCACTTCCGATATACAGAGGTGTTCTCTGATGCAAACCCTCGGGTTCGAGGGTCAATATGCTCTGATATCCATTGCTGGATAAACCACCAGCTTTCTCGAAGATGAATGCCATTGGTGATGCTTCGTAAAGCAAACGCAATTTACCGGATGGCTTTTTCGGATCCTTACTATCCGGCGGATACATGAAGATGCCTCCATACAGCAGTGTGCGATGGAGGTCCGCCACCATTGATCCGATGTAGCGCAGCGAAAACGGTTTGCTGAGGTGGTTTTCAGGGCTTTTCAAATAGTCCATATACTTTTGCATGCCGGATTCCCAATAGGCGTAGTTGCCTTCGTTGACACTGTATATATCTCCCTGTTCGGGTACGCGAATGTCGGGATGGGAGAGAAGGAACTCACCGACACCGGGATCAAGCGTGAATCCATTGACCCCGTTCTGCGTGGCGTAGACGAGCATTGTGGAGGATCCGTAAATGACATAGACGGCGGCGACCTGTTTCGTCCCTTTCTGGAGTATGTCTGAAAGCGTCCCACGCTCGGCGTTCGATCGTTTCTTGTGAATGGAGAATACGGAGCCGATGCTCGCATTGGATTCGATGTTTGAAGAACCATCCAGCGGATCAAAGACAAGCACGTACTTCCCGCTTGGATAGTGATCCGGTATCGCGATGGGATCATCCCATTCTTCAGACGCCATGATACACAATCTGCCGGTGTGATCCATGGCTTGACGAATGATTCTGTCAGCGAATTCATCCAGTTTCTGCACCTCTTCGCCATGTATGTTTTCCTGTCCGGCAGATCCGAGAATATCCACCAGGCCGGCTCTCTTGACGTGGCTTGAAATAATTTTCGCCGCAAATGTAATGTCGTAAAGCAACCGCGTAAATTCTCCGGTGGCATCCGGATAATACTGTTCCTGCTCGAGGACAAGTCGTTCAATTGTGATCAATTCATTTGACATTGTTGCTCCTCAAATATAGCCATAGTTTTTAAAATTAGAGTAAATCTCTCCCATGAAGATCAGGAAAAGATTGGCGGCCGGAACGATCGTCAATAAGCCGATGAAACCACCCATGTACGCGCCCGCAAAGAGGAGCAGCAATACGATCAGAGGATGCAGATTCAGTGCCTTTTTCCCGATATAGGTTTCGAACAAAAGATTATGCAGTAATTTTATCGTCGCAAATGCGATTATGATCGCTACGGCAAAACGGATCGATCCGGTCTCAAGCAGCGCAAAGGTGATCGCGATGAGCGTGCCGATAAGCGGGCCGAAATAAGGGGTCAGGAATGAAAAACCGACCATGAACCCGATCAGCAGGTAATTGTCGATATGCAGGGAGATGAGCGCCAGCGTGGTCAATCCGCCTGCGATCAAGCCGACAAGCAATTGTGCCTTGAGCCAGATATTCATTCTCTCCTCGATGCGGTGCAGTAGGTTGACCATCATCTCAATATAATGATTCGGCAGCGATTGAATGAATGATTTTTTCAGGTAATAACCATCTTTCAATATCAAGAAAAATAGAACAGGTACGATGAGGATTACCATGAAGAGTGGTGGATTATCTCGCAGCGTGTTGACGGACTGATCCTTCATGTACAGGACAAAGTCACAATAGTTTTCCAGGACACGATTAATCCGCGGCACCGTGAGGGCGCTTTGAAGTGACGTGTATATTTCCGGAGCGGAAATACGTCCGGAGATCTGTATGGCCTCGCTGTACAGGAGAGGAAGGATTTTCATCACTGTGAGGAATGCGAGTCCAACCACAAGGATTGTGAACAGAATGATGATGGTTAGCCGTCCGAATCCAACGCTCTCCAGATGATTGATGACGGGTGTGCTCAGCATTGTGAGAAAAAGCGATACCAGCAGAGGCAATATTATAAAACGGGCGACAGGCAACGCGATCAACAGTAAAAGCACCAGCAAGAGGATTGCATTCATGAGACCTGCCTGTGATGGTTTATGCGTGGTGCTGATCATCATGTTTATTGAATGATGTCCGAATTCGAGAGAGTCTCTTTCATCTGTAGTAATTCTTCGTCTTTTTTGCGGAGATTGGATGTGACTGCTTGAATGAGTGTCATCAGGAACTTGTTGCCGAGGCGCGGTTTGCGGTTGAGCAGACCCATCAGATCCGGTCTGAACACGGCCAGCAGGCATGTCTCTTCCAGGGCAATTGCGGAGATAGTCCGTGATTCTCCGTTGAGCAGGCATAATTCGCCGATAAACTGGCCGGGCTGAAGTATCGACAACTGTCGCTCGTCATCGATGTGCGAGCTTTTAATAACCTTCACCGAGCCGCTGTCGACAAAATACATGCCGACGCCGGGATGATTTTCCTTGAACACGAGTTCGTTCTTTCTGTAGTGTCTCACATAGACGATCCTGGCGATCTCTATCAGCTCCTTTGGCGTAAAGTCCTGAAACAGTTTCAGCCTTCTCAATTTGGAAATCACCCTGAGATCCGCCTTGCCGTTATTACGGAGATTTTGAAACCCGAAGTTCATGTCCTTAATATAAGAATATCAACTTTATATGTCAAGCAATAGTGTGATTCGGTTAGTATTTTTTTTTGTTGCTTTTGTTTATGAAATCAATTATCTTAAAAGCTATGATTTTGTTGAGAATGACATTGATATTTGCCCTCGCTCTGAATGCGACTGCAGCTCAACGCAGAACTGCCGAACAACATCGCAAGGAGTTAAGTGATATTCGCCAGGAAATAGCGGATTATAAAGATAAAATTCAAAATGAAGAGGTCCGGGAAAAATCGATGCTTGAAATGCTCTCATCCATTGACCGCGAAATCGATCTGACCCAGGCGCTTCTTCATGAATTGAAATCAGAAGATGAAAGGAACGCGAGAGAGATTCTCGAAGTGCGGATGCAGCTGGCTGAAAAACTGTATGAGATCGAACGGCTGCAGAAAATTTATAGCGACCGGCTCGTCCATTTTTATAAATACGGCAGGATACGTGATGTCGAACTACTGTTGAGCGCGCAGTCCTTCAATCAGGTGATGGTCTGGATGAAATATCAGAAGCTGCTGGCTGAGAACGACAAGAGGAATTACCACAATATTCTCGATAAAAAGAAGATCATCGAGTCGAATAAGGATCGTTTGAAAGAAGAGATCCTTTCGAGCCGCAGACTGATCGATGAGAAGGTATCGGAGCAGAAAAATCTCAACCAGAAGAAAAAGGAGCGCGAGACGCTTCTACAGAAGGTACGACAGAACAAGCAGGTCTACCTTGAAAAGTTGAAGGAGTATGAGCAGTCCGCCAAGGAGGTAGAACGGCTCATTACGGTGAGAGAGGAGAAGAGGATTGCGAAAGGAACTGACGAGCAGACTGAATTTCCCGAACTTCGCGGCAGGATGATCTGGCCGACGCGCGGGGAATTGATCACGAAATTCGGCAGATACAAGCATCCCAGGCTGAAAACGATCACGGAAAATATCGGTATCGACATCAGAGCCGGCTATGGCGAGGATGTCAGGTCTGTGGGACGGGGCATTGTCACTGCGATTACATGGCAGCGCGGCCGTGGAAACATCGTGATCATCAATCATTTCGGTGGATACTACACCGTGTATACCCATCTCTCCAAGATCCTGGTTCAGGTGAACGATTCTGTAAATACAGGCGATGTTATCGGTGAGGTTGGTGAGTCGGGCTCATTGAGCGGTCCGGTGCTGCACTTTGAGATCTGGAAGAACAATAGAGTTCTTAATCCAATGCAATGGTTAGGTTGATGGCATTCGAAAAGATCATCGGACAGAAGAATATCAAAGAGATTCTCGCACGGTCGCTCAAACGCAAGAGAATACCCCACGCGCTTCTGTTCCACGGTGGAGAGGGCGTCGGGAAAGAGGCTGTCGCACTGGAACTTGCCAGGAGCATAATATGCCAGCAGGATGACTATTTTGCCTGCGGCGACTGTGCGGATTGCGATCGGATCAGTCGTCTGACGCATCCGGATGTGATATTTATCTTTCCGCAAACAGCCACGGCTGGCGATGATGAAAAGAGGCGGATCATGGAGAGTATCGCAGCGGATCCGTATATGCGACTTCAGCTATGGGCGAGTCCGTCCATTTCCATCGATCAGATTCGAGCCTTGAAGCGCACGGCTTCCATGAGTACTTTTGAGAACAAGGGACGCGTGGTGATCATCAGCGATGCGCACCGGATGACGGTGGAAGCGGCCAATTCTCTGCTGAAGATACTGGAAGAACCGAATGAGGGGATGACGATCATACTCACGTCCTCGCAGCACAATCTGTTGCTGCCGACAATCATTTCGCGGTGCCAGTTGCTGCGTTTCGAACCACTGTCATGGCAGGATATCCATGCCGCCCTGATGGAACGCAAAGAAATAGAGGATACCAGGTCTCAACTGGTGGCAAAACTCAGCACCGGGAATTTCCGTCGTGCGCTGGCGTTGCTGGATGAAGATCTCGACCGAAAACGTTCGCTCGTACTGGATGTGTTGCGCTCTGTCATTCGCGATGATTTGACGCGTATAGAGATGGTGGAGCAGCTTGTGAAGGGCGAGGGGAAAAAATCAGTGAAAGACCTGCTCGAGCTCATGCTGCTCTGGTTCCGGGATGTGATGCTCCTGCGGGATGGGGGAAGAGATAATGATTATCTGGTCAATATCGATCAATTGGATACGCTTGAAAAATTTTGTACTGCATTTGAAGAGATCGATGTAAGTGGTATCGTTGCTGATATCGAGAGTGCGATACAGCTGATCGACAGGAATGTGTATTTAAATCTAATTCTGATCAATCTTTTTTATAAATTGAAATCTAATCTGAGGAGAATTGTAGATGCGTGATACTGTGGAGGTTGTTTTCAAAGGCGAGAGAAAGGAGATTTACGCCAATCCACAGCAATTCCCGTTCAAAATAAATGATTATGTGATTGTGGAGGCTGATAAAGGCGAAGATCTGGGAATTGTCAGCCAGGTTGGTGCGATTTTATCGATCAAGAAAAAAGACGAAAAACTGAAAAAGATATTGCGCAAGCCGGAAGCGGATGATCTCAAAAAGCTGAAGGAGAACAGAAGAAAAGAGAAAGATGCGTTCAATATCTGCAAGGAGAAAATTGAGAAACACCAGTTGATCATGAAATTGGTGGATGTTGAATATCAATTCGACGGAAACAAGATCACATTTTATTTCACTGCGGAGCGTCGTGTGGACTTTCGGGAATTGGTGAAGGATCTGGCTGCCATTTATAAGGTGCGCATCGAGCTGAGACAGATCGGTGTACGCGACGAGGCGCGGCGTCTTGGCGGTTACGGCATATGCGGCAGAAAACTGTGCTGCACATCGTTCATCAAGGAGTTCGAGCCGATCACAACGCAATGCGCAAAGGAACAGAATCTGCCGCTCAATCCGCAGAAATTGTCCGGCGTATGCAGCCGGCTCATGTGCTGTCTGCTTTTCGAACGCGATTATTATCTGGAGGTCATGCGAGAATATCCTGAACTGGAATCGAAGATCAAGACAGCGAAAGGCGAGGCGACGGTTTCGAAAATTGATGTGTTCTCACGAACGGTCTCCGTGCGCTATGATAGTGATGAATGGGAAACATATTCAGTTGAAGAGATAAGAAAACTGGTCGGCGGTTAAAAAACAGGAAAGGTAGTACCCGGTTGAGAAAAGGAAAAAGAATACTCGTTACAAGCGCATTGCCATATGCCAATGGGGCGGTGCATCTTGGTCATCTGGCGGGCGCATATCTGCCTGCTGATGTCTTTGTGCGATATCAGCGTGCAAAAAAAAGAGATGTTGTTTACATCTGCGGCTCCGACGAACATGGTGTCCCGATTACGATCGCTGCCGAGAAACGCGGTGTTACACCGCAGGCATTGGTGGATCAGTATCGAAAAGACAATCTTGAATCATTTCTGAAATTCGGCATGAGCTTCGACCATTACTCGGGCACATCCTCCGGAAAACATCACGAAATGGCACAGGAATTCTTCCTGAAACTTCACGAAAAAGGATATTTGAGTGAAAAAACGATTTCCCAGTTCTACTGCGCGCACGACAAAATGTATCTGGCGGATCGATATGTCGAGGGGGAATGTCCGCATTGTCATGCGCCGGGTGCGAGGGGGGATCAATGCGATTCATGCGGCAGGTCTCTCGACCAGATCGAGCTGATTGAGCCGTATTGCGTGATTTGTAAAAACAAGCCCACGATACGGGAGACAACGCACTGGTTTATCAATCTGCACGATAATCAGCAGGCGATCAAGACATGGCTCGGGAAAAAGAAAAACTGGAAGGATAATGTCAAGAACTTCTGCTACGGATTGTTAAAATCCGGATTGGAGGACAGATCGATTACGCGTGATCTGAAGTGGGGCGTGCAAGTGCCTCTGAAGGATTATGAAGACAAGGTGATGTATGTCTGGTTTGATGCGCCGATCGGGTATATCTCTTTCACCGTCGAGTGGGCGAACAAGATCGGAGACCCCGAAGCGTGGAAAAAATACTGGATGGACGATGATTCCGAGCTGATCCATTTCCTGGCAAAGGATAATATCGTATTTCATTCGATCATCTGGCCGCTCATGCTGATGGGACATGGTGATTATATTCTGCCCGACGAGATCCCTGCGAACGAATATCTGACGCTGGAAGGGGAGAAATTTTCCACCAGTAAAGACTATGCCGTGTGGCTGAATGATTATCTGAAAAGATTCGAGCCGGACCCGCTGCGCTACTGTCTTGCGGTCAATGCGCCGGAGACAAAAGACTCTGATTTTTCGTGGAAGGATTTTCAGGCGCGAAACAACAATGAGCTGGCGGACATCCTCGGCAATTTTATCAATCGCACGCTCACATTCGTGGCGAAAAATTTCGAGGGACGCATGCCCGAATGCGGTCAGCTGAATGATCTCGATCAGCAGATGCTCCAAAAGCTGAATGCAGCACCTGCCAGAATAGGCGATCTGCTTGAAAAATTTGAGTTGCGCAAGGCAGTGACTGAGTTCATGGATCTGGCACGTTTTGCGAATAAATACTTCAATGATGCTACGCCCTGGCTCACTGCGAAATCGGATCGGGACAGATGCGCGACCACCATGCATATGTGCTGCCGTGTCTGCGCAAGCCTGGCGGTTCTCATGGCGCCTCTTATCCCATACTCCGCACAGAAGTTGTGGAATATTCTGAATCAAAGCGGAACAGTTCAGGAATGCCACTGGGATGAGGCCGCTGACGTTCTGATCGAACCCGGACATGTTTTCAATGAAATCGAAATATTATTCAATAAAATTGAAGACGAGGTCATTGAAGAAGAAATTGCAAAGCTGAAAAGAAAACTCGAGGGGAGTAAAGATACGATGAGCGATAAAATCACGTTTGATGATTTTAAAAAAGTGGATCTGCGCGTCGCTAAAGTTCTGGAAGCGGAAAGGGTCGAAAAAGCCGATAAACTATTGAAACTGAAAATCGATCTTGGCAATGAGACACGGCAGATCGTCGCCGGCATTGCCAAACACTATGCGCCGGAAGATATCATTGGGAAACAGATTGTTGTTGTCGCGAACCTGGAACCTGCGACGATTCGCGGCGTCGAGTCCAACGGTATGCTGTTGGCAGCATCGGATAAGGACTCCGACAGCCTCACTGTGGTGACGCTGGATACAGAAAGCAAGCCAGGGATCCGGATCAGCTGATGTACGTAGACACACACGCGCATCTCTATTTCGATCAGTTCGATAATGACCGTGACGATGTATTGACACGGGCACGCGATGCCGGCGTTGATCGCATTATCAACATCGGCATCAACATCGAAACGAGTCTGCAGAGCATTGCGTACGCTGACAAGTATCAAATGGTGTATGCCAGTGCAGGTGTGCATCCTCACGACGCCGAATACGCGTCGTCGGATTATTTGTCGAAAATCGAAGAGATGATCGCGCATCCGAAGGTTGTTGCCATCGGAGAGATCGGATTGGATTATTATCGCGATTATTCACCACGAAAGATTCAGCTGGATACATTGCGGCGACAGCTCGATCTGGCGATTACGCACGATATGCCTGTGATCGTGCATACGCGCGCGGCGTGGAAAGATATTTATTCGATATTTGAGGGAGAGTACCGGAACAGACTGCGCGGCGTTTTTCACTGTTTTTCAGGCGATGTCGATGATATGAAGCGGGTGCTCGATCTTGGTTTTTATATATCCTTTACAGGTGTGGTGACGTTCAAAAACGCCTCCGCGATTGACGTCGCGGCGAAGGTACCGGTGGATCGCTTGCTGCTCGAAACGGATTGCCCATTCATGGCGCCTGTACCGTACCGTGGAAAACGGAGTGAGCCTGCGCATGTCTTTCATATCGCAAAGAAGATCGCGGAGGTCAGGGGCATCGATATGGAGGTGCTGGGAGCGAAGACGACGCAGAATGCGGAGACGTTATTCGCCGGACTCCGCAGGGATGAGTGAATTGATATGAGAGGTTCTCCGGCGCATCGTCCCAGAAGAAGTCTGGGACAAAATTTTCTGCATGACGAGAATATCGCCAGAAAGATCGTGCGCAGCCTGTCATTAAATCGCGACGATGCAGTGCTGGAGATAGGACCCGGACGAGGCATGTTGACGAAACATCTGTTGGAAGAGTCGGGGAAGCTCATTGCCGTTGAGATCGACGAACGTCTGATACCCGGATTGAGATCGATTGCAGATGCACATGGGCATTTTCAATTGATTACCGGAGATTTTCTGCAAATCGACCTTGATGCGCTTATTGGGAATGAAGATCGTTTGAAAGTCGTGGGGAATATACCTTATCACATCACGAGTTCAATCATTTTCAGGATATTTGAGCACAGAAAAAGATTTGAATCCATGACGTTGATGATCCAGAGGGAAGTGGCAGAACGGATCATCGCAGAACCGGATAATAAAAGTTATGGAATTTTGTCGGTTTTCAGCCGTTTGTATGCGGATGTTAAGATACTCTTCCCTGTATCGCGAAATGTTTTTACACCACGTCCGAAGGTCAATTCAGCGGTTGTGGAGTGGCGTTTCTTCCCGGAAAACCGCTACCGACTTGAAGACGAGGCGCTATTTATCAGACTGGTGAAATCGCTTTTCAATCAACGACGAAAGGTGATCAGAAATTCCATCAAGACCATGGATATTGGGGAGATGGATATTGATTTCCCAATGCATTTACGACCGGAGCAGCTGCCGGTAACCGAATTTGTACGCTTAAGTAATTTGATTGCCAATGGAAGAAAAAGACCTTAAAGAGATCAGTGAAAATATATCATATCTGATTGATTCTGAAAATGATGCCCTGATCCGCAACATCGTGTATGATATCCATCCCGCGGATATCGCCGACATCATACACTATCTGCGTGAGCAGGACAGAGATTACCTGTTTAAGCTCCTTGAAGTGGACGTGGCGTCGGATGTGCTTTCTGAGCTGGACGATGTCTCCCGTAACGATGTTCTCGAAGATATGGATAGCGTCCGTCTCACTGAAATCATCGATGAGATGGATTCCGATGATGCCACGGACCTTGTTTCTGATCTGCCGCAGGATATCGCGGACAAGGTGCTCTCACAGATCGATCTGCAGGACTCTGAAGAAGTCAAGGAGCTGCTCGTCCATGATGAAGAGACCGCGGGCGGCATCATGGCCAAAGAGTTCGTTTCGATCAACATGAACAGCACTGTGGATGAGGCGATTCAGGAAATCCGGCGAAAATCTGAAGAAGTCGAGGATATCTTTTACGTCTATGTGGTGGACGATGAAGGCAGACTTGTTGGAAATATCCCGCTGAAGAACCTGATTTTGTCGAAACCGAGTAACAAAGTATCCCAGGTGATGGAGACAAACGTTGTTTCCGTGAAGCCGGATGTGGATCAGGAAGAGGTGGCGAATATCTCGAAAAGGTACGATCTCGTCTCCATTCCTGTGACCGGCGATGATGATGTATTGATCGGCCGAATTACCTTTGACGATGTTGTCGATGTGATCGAAGAGGAGGCGTCGGAGGATATCCAACGCATGGCAGGTATTTCCGATGAAGAGGAGTTTCGCGAGACTTCCGCATTCCGCATCATGCGCGTACGGCTTCCGTGGCTACTGGTGGGATTCGTCGGTCAGATTGTTGCAGCGTTCATTTTGCAGCATTTCGAGGCGTCGATGAAGCAGATCATCGCTGCGGCATTTTTCATACCGATCATCATGGCCATGGGGGGCAACTCCGGTATTCAGTCCTCCACGATTATGGTGCGCGGAATGGCGACGGGGGAGATCAGCATCTACCGGATCGGGAGGAGGGTTTTGCGCGAGGTGCTCGTCTCCCTGATGAACGGTGTTGTCTGCGGTGCGCTCATTCTGGTGGTCGTCGCCGTCTGGCTCGATAGCCTGAATTTTGGAATCATCATCGCTGTCGCCATGCTGGCTGTGATGGTCAATGCGTCACTTTCCGGAGCGGTGATTCCCGTGATCTTGCGTAGGTTCGATATCGATCCGGCGATTGCCACGGGTCCGTTTATCACAACGTCCAACGATGTGGTGGGGCTATTGATCTACTTTTTTTTGATAACCACTTTTCTTCCGTGGCTATGATGGAGCCATGGTATGGGATTGGAGAAAACAGAAGCGATTGTGCTCAGGAGTCATAAGCTCGGGGAAACGAGCAAGATCCTGACACTGTATTCGAAAAAGGAAGGACGCTTAAAGGTAGTCGCGAAAGGAGCACGAGGACTCAAGTCCCGGTTTTACGGTTCACTTGAATCGCTGAATCATATCAATCTGGTCTATTATTTCAAGGAAAATCGTGACTTGCAGTTATTGAGCCAGGCTGATATCATCGATCCGTTCAACAGAATCCGTGAGGATTTGAACAGGTTCGTTATGGCTTCAACGGCCAGCGAGATCGTGATGAAATCTCAGTTTGCGGAAGAGGCCGATCCAACGTTGTTCGGTATATTCCTGCACTATTTGAAATGCCTGAATGACACCGGAGATACCGGAGATGGTCTCACGCTGTGGTTTGGTCTTCAATATCTGAAGCGAACAGGATTCGAGCCGAAAACGGATAACTGTCTGCTATGCGGTCGTCATGCTGATCAAAAAAGCTATTTGTTTTCCATAACCAGGGGAGGCTATGTCTGTGATGGATGCCGTACTGCTGAGATCACAGGAATTCGCATCTCCCGTAATTCTCTTGAATTGATCGGAAAGCTTAGCAATTCGGGTAGCGAAGACGCGTCGGGAGAGCACGCCAGTACACTTGCTGTCAAAGAGAGCCTCAGTGTGACGTACCAGTTTATGGCGTATCATGTTCCCGGACTGGAACATCTGAAGTCTCTGGATTTTAGAGAAAAATTGAAATTGTGAAAATAAAAAATACGGAGTTATACCAATGGCTGAAAAAACAATTATGGACAAAATTGTATCACTGTGCAAACGGAAAGGTTTCATATTTCAGTCCAGTGAAATCTACGGCGGAATCACGAGTTGCTATGACTACGGACCGATGGGCATCGAGCTCAAAAAAAATATCAAAGAGTACTGGTGGCGTTCAATGGTTGTGAATCGATCTGACGTCGAGGGACTGGATGCTGCGATACTGATGCATCCACGCGTCTGGGAGGCCTCTGGTCACGTCTCAGGATTCACGGATCCCCTGGTCGATTGCAAGAAATGCAAACACAGGTTTCGTGCCGATCAAATTGAGACAGATGGTATCTGTCCCGATTGCGGCGGCGAACTGACAGAGGAACGTCAGTTCAATCTGATGTTCAAGACATTCATGGGGCCGCTGGAAGAGGCAGCATCCGTCGTCTATCTCCGTCCGGAAACGGCACAGGGAATTTACGTCAATTTTCAGAACGTGCAACAGGCGTCACGCCAGAAAGTACCGTTCGGTATCGCGCAGATCGGCAAGGCCTTCCGAAACGAGATCACTCCTGGGAATTTCACATTCCGTACGAGAGAATTCGAACAGATGGAAATGCAGTTCTTTGTGAAACCGGGTACAGACGGCGAATGGTTTGAATACTGGAAAGAGAGAAGGATGAACTGGTATCATCATTTGCAGGTCGATAAAAACCGGCTTCGCTTTCATCAGCACGGAGATGATGAACTGGCGCACTACGCCTCCGCTGCTTTTGATGTTGAATATGAATTCCCCTTTGGAACGCTCGAGCTCGAGGGCATTCACAATCGGACTGACTTTGACCTGACCCGTCACAAGGAGTTCTCCGGAAAGGACATGTCCTATTTCGACGAATCGACGCGCGAACGTTTCATCCCCTACATCATCGAGACATCGGCAGGTGTGGATCGAACGCTACTCACGTGTCTGATCGATGCTTATGAAGAGGAACAGCTGGAGAAAGACACGCGTGTGGTACTTCATCTGGCGCCATTCATCGCTCCGTTAAAGGCCGCCATTTTCCCGCTGGTGAAACGGGATGGTATGCCGGAGATGGCTCACAAGATTGAATCCGAGCTCCGCGAGCATTTCATGGTATTTTACGACGAAGGCGGTGCTGTCGGACGGCGATACCGCCGGCAGGATGAGGTTGGCACACCATTCTGCATCACTGTGGATTCACAATCCCTCGAAGACCAGACTGTGACAGTCAGGGAGCGTGACAGCATGAAGCAGGATCGCGTAGCAATAGACAAGCTGCAGCCATATCTCACTGAACGCGTTAAATTTCCGGTTATTTGAAGGTGAATCGCGCGATGATCACGATGAAGATAATATCCTGACATTTATATGGAAACCTGCAGTTACAGAAATCGCAGGTGGTAAATTCACAGGAGGTCGAAAATGGTACCAAGATTTTTTATGATGCTTTTCATATTGTTCTTCGCAAATTGCGATATTGTATCGAGGGCGAATACACCCGCGGCGCTGCGGATCTACTCTTCCAGCAATATGCTCGGGTATTTAAGACCCTGTGGCTGAGGTAGTTCCCGTAGTGGAGGAATGGCTCGGCGAGCCACATATATTTCTGAAAATACGTTGCCGCTGGAACATCAGCTTGTGCTCGATTGCGGCGATTTTGTAGGTGGAAGCAGACCGCTCGATCGTATCAAAGCGAAAAACCTGCTTAAAGGTATGATGCTGGCGGGATATGATGTCGTGAATCTCGGTGAAAGAGATTTCCTGCAGGGGCCGCAGTTTCTGATGGATCTGAAGGAACAGCAGGGTATCCCGTTCATTTCCGCCAATATCTTTCATGAAGATTCGACGACGCGTTTTACCGAGCCCTATCTCATAAAAAAACTCGACGGAATACAGGTTGACGACAGGATCACCGATGACCTCAAGGTCGGCATTTTCGGCCTGGTGATCAAGAGGGCCAGGCTCGTCTACAATGACCATGAACCCCAGCTGATCGTCAAAGATCCGATTGAGATTGCACATGAGATGGTGCGAGAACTTGAAGGAAAATGCGATCTGATAATCGCACTCGCGCACCTGCCCTCGAACCAGCTCCATGATCTGAAAAATGAAGTCAAGGGCATCGATATCATCATCGGTGGCCATTCTTTCAGTCGAATCCAGGGACCGTTCATGCAGGGACAGGCGATGCTGCTGGAACCGGGCAACAAGGGACAGGCAGTGGGGGAGATTGCTATACAACTGGATGAGGACAAGAAGATCGTTTCCGGTGAGAGCAAGAACGTGTTGTTGAAAGAGGAGATCAAAAACGATCCCGGCTTTGATGAATTATTACGCGCGTATGATCAGGAATATGGCGATTATTTCAGAGCGGAGAGGGAAAAGCGCGAAAAGAGCATGCGCGACACGAACGCGCAGGATTGACCCGGAAAACCATGTATCGAATGACAGTACCCAAAATCAGGTATCCGGCATAAAATGAATTTAGAACAGGCTCTTGATGTCCTGAAATCTGATCCGCAGATCAGAGACAATATCACTTACTGGAAGCGTCTGCCGGAAAAAGAGGCGGAATACGATGCCTTTCCGACCTGTCTGGACGACAGGTTGAAAGCCGTATTGGAGCAGCGTGGGATTCATCGGCTCTACACGCATCAGGCATCGGCGATCAAGGCTCTCGATAAAGGGAAGAACATCGTTGTGGTCACTCCCACGGCGTCCGGCAAGACGCTTTGCTACAACCTTCCCGTCATTAACAGCATCCTGAATGAGCCTGATGGTCGGGCGCTCTATCTTTTCCCCACCAAAGCACTGTCCCAGGACCAGATGAGCGAGCTGCATGAGATGGTCAGTGCATCGGGCGCGGACATCAAAACCTATACCTTTGATGGGGACACGCCTGCCACCGCGCGAAAGGCAATCAGATCGGCAGGGCATATCGTGATCACGAATCCGGATATGCTTCATCAGGGCATACTGCCAAATCATACCAAATGGATAAAGCTTTTTGAGAATGTAAGATACATCGTGGTGGATGAACTGCATTTTTATCGCGGTGTGTTCGGGAGTCATGTGGCCAATGTCATCAGGCGACTGAAGCGGATCTGCGCGTTTTACGGATCCAGTCCGCAGTTCATCTGTTGTTCGGCAACAATATCCAATCCCAGGGAACTGGCCGAAAAAGTCATTGAAACTGACTTCGAACTGGTGGACAATAACGGTGCACCGCGTGGAGAGAAGCATTTCATTCTCTATAATCCACCTGTGGTGAATCACGAACTGGGCATTCGAAAATCCGTCGTAAAGGAGACATATCGACTCGCTCAGAAATTCCTGGCCGCCGATGTTCAGACTATCGTCTTTGCCCGAAGCCGGCTGCGCGTGGAAATTCTTCTGACCTATCTCAAGGAGATCATGGTCCGGCTGAAAAAGCCTGCGAAACTGATCCGCGGGTACAGAGGTGGTTACCTTCCAACGGAGAGACGCGCTATCGAAAGAGGACTTCGTTCGGGAGAAATACTCGGCGTCGTCAGCACCAATGCCCTGGAGCTCGGTATCGATATCGGTCAGCTCGGAGTCTGTCTCATGGCCGGGTATCCGGGGACAATCACAAGTTCCTGGCAGCAGGCGGGTCGATCGGGCAGGCGGTCCGATATTTCGGTTGCCGTTCTCCTGGCATCGAGCGCGCCATTGGACCAGTTTATCATCAACCATCCGGAATACTTTTTTGAGCAATCCGCGGAAGCCGGCATCGTGGACCCGAACAACCTGATCGTCCTCATGAGCCATATAAAATGCGCTGCTTTCGAGCTGCCGTTCGAGGATAATGAAAAATTCGGCGTCGATGCAACGCACGAGATCCTGTCCTATCTGGAGGAACATGGCGTGGTGCATCATTCCGGTGAACGGTGGCACTGGACAAGCGAGATCTATCCCGCGGAAGCGGTCAGTCTCCGCAGCGCGTCTCCGGAAAACTTCGTGATTATCGATAAAACGGGGATTGAGAGGGTGATCGGCGAGATCGACTATTTCAGCGCACCGATGCTGATTCACGAGGAGGCGATATACATCCACGAGAGCCGGCAGTATCATGTGGATGTCCTGGATTGGGATCGGCGCAAGGCATATGTGCACGAAGTGGATGTGGATCACTACACCGACGCGCAGACGAAAACAAGCCTGAAGGTTCTGGATCTCTTCGAATCTGACGATGTCAAGTCGGGCGCCATCGCTCACGGAGAAGTAGCGGTGACGACTTTGACCACGATGTATAAAAAGATCAAGTTTCACACCCATGAAAACATCGGCGCCGGCATTGTAAATCTGCCGGAACTTGAAATGCATACAACCTCTTACTGGTGGGAGTTCGATAATACCTTTGTCCAATCCATCAATATTTCAAAAGATGATTTTGGCAATGCGTTGTCATCGCTCGCCAATGTCCTTGGAAACATTGTCCCGCTCTACGTGATGAGCGATCCAACGGACATACGGTCCATTCCCATGATACGCGCTACATTTTCGGGAAGGCCCACGATCTACATATACGACACGTATCCCGGCGGCGTCGGTTTCAGCAAGCGAATCTTTCGCCTGCATGATGAGCTTCTGATCGCGTCCAGAAAGCTGATTCTCGATTGTGCCTGCAAGACAGGGTGCCCATCCTGTGTCGGTCCTTTACTGGAAGTGGGGGAGGATGGAAAGCAGCATGCTCTGAAAATCCTCGATCTGACGATCCAGAAGGATAAATCCTGAACCAGAGTTTCAACTTAATAATTCATTCACGTGTTTCAAAATAATTCTTGCTATTTTTAGATAATATCTTATATTAAATACAGAACCCAATATGTATGGAGACAGAAATGCCCTTCCAGAGCCAGGAATCTAATGGAATCATTATACTCAAAGCGAAAAACGAACGACTCGACAGCAATATCGCGCCGGAACTAAAGACACAAATACTCGTAACTGCAGAGGAGGGCCATGACAAGGTCTTGCTGGATCTTAACAATGTGGTCTATGTTGACAGTTCCGGACTCGGCGCCATACTCTTCGGCATCAGGCAGTTTCGGGACCGTGGAGGCGCGCTTCGCGTTTACGGTGCAAAAGAACGTGTGAAAAATCTGATAAAGATAGCCAAGCTGGAGGACGTCGTACTGAACTACGCCAGTGAGGCAGATGCAATAAACAGTTTCTCTGAATGAATCGCATATAACTTCTGGAGGTCGAATGAACCTGGACAAACTGAGAAGCAATGTTTTGGAGCTCGTAAGGCGTACATCCGCGCATCTTCCGCCAGATGTGGAAGAGGTGATCGCGATGCGACATAAGTTGGAGGAGAAAGGGTCCAAGGCGGACTTTGCACTTGATCTGGTGATTCAGGATATCGGCCTGGCCAAGAGATACTCACGTCCGATTTGTCAGGATACCGGTATGCTGACGTTTTACGTGAAATGTCCTCGCCAGGTAAATCAGATAGAGCTGAAAAAGACCATCGAGGAAGCGGTCGTTGAAGCGACGCGCGTCGGATATCTGAGACAGAACTCGGTCGACAGTCTCACAGGCGCTAATTCGGGTACAAATCTGGGACTCGGGAGTCCTGTATTCAAATTCGAGCAGACTGATGACAAACACATGGACATTCGCTTGATCCAGAAGGGCGGTGGATGCGAAAACATGAGCACACAATACAAACTGCCGGCGGAATTCAACGGCAAGAAGTACGGCCGTGATCTTGAAGGCGTCAGAGCATGTATTTTAGATGCTATCAATCAGGCGCAGGGCAAGGGCTGTAGTCCCGGCTTTCTTGGTGTATGCATCGGTGGTGACAGGGCAGCAGGTTATGAATGGGCCAAGCACCAACTTCTAAGGAAGATCGATGATGTGAATCCTGTCCAGGAACTGGCGCAACTTGAAGCGCAGATCATGGAAGAGGCCAATGATCTGACCATCGGTCCGATGGGATTTGGCGGCAAATTCACCATAGGCTGCTGTAAAATTGGACTGAGAAATCGATTGCCGGCGTCCTTCTTTGTGAGCATCGCCTATATGTGCTGGGCCTACCGCCGGCGCGGCATGATCATGGATACGAATGGCGATGTCGTCGAGTGGTTGTATCAGAGACCGGGTGAATTTGATGGTGACCATGAATATCTGGAAAAATTTAACGTGGACAAAGAAGGCGTTACAGTATTGAAGACACCTGTATCCGAAGAGGAGATTCGCGCTTTAAAGGTCGGGGATCTTGTCATCATCGACGGAACGATGTTCACAGGACGGGATGCCGTTCACAAGTATCTGCATGAGGGCGGGGAGCTCGACGTGATACGGAACAGCATTATCTATCATTGCGGACCAGTGATCCTCGAGGAGAATGGCGAGTACAGAACAGTTGCCGCGGGTCCGACGACTTCGATCCGCGAAGAACCGTACCAGGGCGATATCATCGGGAAATTCGGCATCAAAGCGGTGATTGGTAAAGGGGGTATGGGAGCAAAAACGCTGGATGCGTGTCAGAAGTTTGGTGCCGTTTACCTGCACGCCATCGGCGGTGCGGCACAGATATACGCGCAGTGCGTCAAGAAAATACCAAGTGTACATCTGGAACATTTCGGTAGTCCGGAAGCGGTCTGGGAGTTTGAAGTGCAGGGTTTCCCGGCTGTCGTCACCATGGATTCGCACGGAAATTCTCTGCATAAGGAAGTGCAATCCGCTTCTGATAAAGTACTCGAAAAAATACTGTCCTGATCCCTAATCACAGAGGAGGATTGTATGGCAGATGAGAAAAAAGTGTATAAACGAAAAATATCTGATGCCGAAGCTCAGGGGCAATATATCATGATCCTGAAGAGCGATCTCGATTTTTTCCCGAAAGTCGGCAAGCCTTTCAAACTTTATGTGAAAGGGAAAGACGAGAAAAAGGCGCACGCTTTCGACTCAATGATAAGCGCCGTTGAATGCTGGTGCATGGGACCCAAGAAGCCGCACAGTCACTATCGAATTGATGCCAGGCCCTTTCGCGGCATCTATCCCATCCATTTCAGTAAAAAGATAGAGATATCCAAAAGATCAAATGATGAATTTACACTGAGCTGAAAATGATTCCGATTCGCGACACAATACCGTCAAAGAGATTTCCCGTGGTAACGGTGTCACTGATTATTGTCAATGTGATCATATTCATGCATGAGATGTCCCTGGGAAGTGAATTGAATCGTTTTATTTCCGCCTACGGGATGGTTCCGGCTCGTTTTTTTCAATCCGGAGATGGTGAGTCTTACAGCATCATCGGCCGTTACTATCCCTTTTTCACTTCGATTTTCTTGCATGGCGGCTGGATGCATCTCATCGGAAACATGTGGTTTTTATGGATATTTGGCGACAATGTCGAAGACAGGTATGGTCGATTTGGATTTTTTCTGTTCTATGTTTTTTGCGGCCTCCTGGCAGGTTACGCACATGCGTTAACCAATCCGCAGTCTGCGATCCCAACGGTCGGAGCCAGCGGAGCGATTGCAGGTGTTATGGGTTCTTATATGCTGTTATACCCCAGATCCAGAGTTTTGACGTTGATACCACTCTTCATATTCCTTCACTTTGCCGAAATACCTGCAATATTTTTCCTCGGAATCTGGTTTGTTTTTCAGTTTCTCAGCGGCACAGTCGATCTTGCTGCGAGGTCCAATGCCGTCGGAGGCGTCGCCTGGTGGGCACATATCGGAGGCTTTCTGGTTGGCGTCTTCATCGCAATTCTTTCAATGATTTTCAAGCGTAAATAGCTTCTTTTAAAAAATCGGAGGTTCAATCATGAAAACAAGTATTTCATTGTTGATGTCTTGTCTATTGATTATTTCTGTGTGCGGTGTTAAAGAGCACCAGGTGACAACATCGTCGAAAGAGGCGCTCGCACTCTATCAGGATGGGGTGACTTTAGCTGAGAAATTTTACGATGAAGCAGCTATCGAGAGGTTCAAACAGGCGGTTTCACTTGACTCCACCTTTGTCATGGCATATTATTACATGTCAAGATCCTATGAGAGTCTCGGTAATTTCGCAGATGCTGAAAAGTACATCAGGAAAGCCGTCCAATTCAGCGGGACGACGACACCGCTGGAATGGAAATACGCGGCAGCCTGGGAAAAGATTCTGGCCCAGGACTATTCAGGTGCCGTCGATATTCTGAATGATGTTTTCGAAGATTCCCCGAACGATCGCCACGCGCTTTTCGTCATCGGAAAGACATACTATCTGATGAGCAAGAATGAAAAATCTTTGGCAGCACTCAAGAAGCTTATCAGGCTGGAACCCGGCTATGCGCCGGCTTACAATCAGCTCGGCTATATTTATCGGGAGATCGGTGAGACGGAAATGGCGATAGAGACATTCGAAAAATACATTGCGCTCGCGCCCGATGAGGCGAATCCTTATGACAGTCTGGGAGATCTGTACCGCGCAAACGGAGAAAATGAAAAAGCGATCGAGCTGTACAAAAAGGCGTTTGAGGCGAAACCGGATTTCCATACCTCATTCAGGAATCTGGGATTATCCTATCTCTCGTCCGGCCGCTACGATGAAGCCATAGCAACATACCGGAAGTATCTCGAGAAGTTCACGGATCGTTCACGACAGCGGGATGCTTACACCGACCTGGCACAGGTTTATGTTGCAAAGGGGCAGCTAAGCCTCGCATTGGAAGCGATTGAAAATGCGATAGAGCTTTCTGAGACCAAGCTGAGGAAATCTGCGGCTATTGCCGCGAAAGGACAGGTCTATTTCACCAGGCAGGACTATCCCGGGGCGCTGAATCTCTTCAATGCGTCGCTGACAATCTATCCGGAATCGATTTGGGGACGTGAGGGAAGGGGGAAGGTCTTCGTGAAGATGCGGCAATTCGGGGACGCGATCGCCGAAGCGGATAAGATGAAAAATATTATCGATAAATACGGCGTAGACTCTTTCTACAGAAATTATTTAAGCCTGATGGGCGATATTGCAATGCACCAGGGGCTGTATGATGAATCGATTATGTATTACTCGGACGCGATGAAATATGATGTGTATGACTACAGCTGCCACCGTTGTCCTCTTGCCGAGGCATATTTCAGAAAAGGCAATACGGAAAAAGCGATAGATCTGTGCAATGAGATACTGAGTTTCAATGAGAATCATGCCATGACCCGTTTTTTGCTCGCTCAAATATATAAAGATCAGAACAGAACGAATCTCGCGAAAAATGAATTTAAGAAGTTGAATGAAATATGGAATGATGCGGACAAGGATCTGCCCGAACTCAGGATCGTCAAACAAATGTTATGAGAAATGTTAAAATGAACAATGTTATATTCATTATATAGTATCAATTAATTTTGTAAATATGCAAAAAAACATTGCATCCTACGAAATAAATTAGTATTTTAAAAGTGATTAAATTATACGGGGAACTAATATTAATTTACGAAACAAAATGGAGGGAGTAATTACATCCATTAAACAAACTTGTGAGGTGATATTATGAATGAAGCTCAGAGACTGGACTCTCCACAGTTAGAGCCTGTTGTCGGCTCGAGTCCTGACGCACGAAGACAGCGAAGAGCCATTAAAAAGCTCTCGCGTCTCGATGAGAATTTCCTGATCATCGGTGAAACTGGTGTTGGCAAAGAATTCACGGCACGTCATGTGCATAATTCCAGTGGAAGAAGCGGAAAAGCATTCGTAAAGATCAATTGCCGCTCCCTCGGAGACTCTATAGATTTCAAGACACTATTTGGAGAAGAAAGCGAAGGTGACCAGGCCGTAACCCGCAGTCTTGGTCTTATTGAAAAAGCGAATAGCGGAATATTATATCTGGATCATATTGGTGATATGGGTACGGAATATCAGGAAGCATTCTTGAGATTGCTTCAGGATGGAGAATTCCGCAAAGTAGGTGGCAAGGAGAGTATCCCCGTCGATCTTCGGATCGCTTCAACTAACGAGTACGACCTCTTACCTATGATCGATAAAGGTCAGTTCAGACGTGATCTCTATAACCTTCTGGCTGAGCTGGCGATGTACATACCACCACTCAGAGAGAAGAAACAGGATATCCCTGAAATTTTCAACCATTACCTGAACAGGTATGCACCGGATACCGGAGAAGAACCAGCAGTCGAATCAGAAATATTCGAATCGATTCTCGAGTACAAGTGGAAGGGAAATGTCAGAGAATTGGTAAATGCAGTCAACAATCTGGTGACATTATCTCCGGAGGGAACGCTCTCCGCAGAATTCTTGCCGTTCAGAATCAAAAAGCACCCATACGATTTTATGGATCCGACGCAGATGAAGAAGATCGTCGGCGATGTTGAGGTGTTCTTGATTCGAAAGGCGCTTGGCAAGTTCGGCGGTAATCAGGTAAAAGCGGCGAAGCTTCTGGGTATTCCTGAAGCCACTCTACGCTTCAAGATGAAAAAATACGCCATACCAAAAGACTGAGCCGGTAAACCAGCATATATAATGCAATTCGATGCAGTCACGATGAGGCGGGCGAGTGAGCAGGACTGTGTTCATTCTGCAATGGAATATTTCAACTTTCCAGTTGATTGGCAATCCTGACGCTCCTGGCGATGGCAGCAGCGACGGTTTCTGCTGCTGCAGTGCCGGCGAGTAGCGTGTTGCATGCCGGGCCTGACTCCGCGGCGAGCATGAAGATGATATCACCATCAAATTGTGTATGCGCCGGATTTATCGCCCTGGCGAATCCATCGTGCGCCATTTGAGCGATCTTGGTGACATCCTCCTTGCCCAGTGCGGCGTTGGTGGCGATGACAGCGAGTGTTGTGTTTTTCAGCGCGGGCTGAATGGAAGCTGGAATGCTTTTCAACACATCCATTGGATCCAGAAAGGATCCATCCTCAGGATTCCTGGCGCCCGCAATCGTCTGATGCGTCTCCGGGTCGATGATATTGCCGAGTGCATTGACAACCACCAGTGCACCGATGATGATATTGTTCCCCAGATGTATGGACGCGGAGCCGATGCCGCCTTTCATTGACTGTTTCTCACCGGCAAATTTTCCGACCGTGGCGCCTGTGCCCGCGCCGATCGACCCTTGTGAGATGTCATCACACGTGGCATTGCGCGCCGCCTGATACCCCATTGGCTTGTCGGGTCTCACAGTCGCAT
>JAZBPW010000152.1:0-6055 GCA_036351795.1 Candidatus Zhuqueibacterota bacterium
CAGAGCGCTGAATAGGGAGTGATTGAGCCCAAGCACATGAACCGGCAGACCATATTCCAGCGCCTCAGCGAGTTCCACACCGTTCGGCATATTTGCAAACCGCTCTTTATCAGCCTTTTTCAAAGGCCGCTTTCTGGAAAAAGATTTGAGCATTTCACCTGAAATATGCATTGCATCGGCAAAGCTGCCACCATTGCCGCAAATGAAAAGCGCCTTGCCGTTATCGAAACATTCGACCAGCCGCAAGTAAGCGGTCAGGATGTCGGGTAGTGCAGCCTGCAGGTCCGGGTGCGCATCCATAAATTCGATGCATATCTGAACGATATCCGGGTGGTCGCCGATGAAATCCCGTACCCAGTTCATTTTTTCCTGTTTTTTCATAGTGTCGTCATCTTGTTTTTATATCTATGCTGCGGACGCCCTCAATGATCGCTTCGAAGCTGTCCGCTTTGTAATCCGGCGTCTCCGCTTCATTCCTCGGCAACATTCTTGAGGCGCTGGCACTTTCAATACTCCTGAAATACATCTTTTCGAGATCATCTTTCGGCTGGTACCCCTTCAACGTCAATGGCAATGGCAGCCAGATCGTCTTCATGCCCAATGCTTTTGCGGGAACGACATCGTTATCGATGCGATCGCCAATCATGATCGATTCCTCTGCCGCACAGCCCGCTTTGTCCAGTGCATAGGTAAATATGCGCGGATCCGGTTTGCTGTGTCCGGCAATAGCGCTGATGGCATTGACTTTAAAGTAGTGCATCAATCCCAAGCTGCCGAGTATATCCTCGGCCTCCCGCGGTTGATTGGCGATGAGTCCGAGCTGATACGAATTCGCCAGTTCCTCGATGACGGGAACGATCGGCGCCATCAGCGGACTGATCGCACCCCATTCGGATGCCAGCCTTTTTCTTATTTTCCTGTAAACCGGCTTCCACTTATCGACACCCAGATAGTGGATTGCCACACTCTCCCAGTGTCTGCCATTCCGCTCCCCGAGGATGGATTTCTCCCTGTCGCGCAGTAAATCTTCGAAAGAGACATCTCCCCCGTTCCGGTTGATCTCAGCATGTATGTATTTGTAAAGCACTGTCATGGCGGGATCGTCATTCAGAATGACGTTGCCCACATCTAAAAAGATCCAATTAATCATCTGTTTTTATCGCTACCTCTCCGTAACTGGGTTGGCATTGGTAATAGTGTCGTATGCAGATTGACCTGATTCACAGCTTATCATAATCCGCGGGTTCTGAACCTTAATATATATGTAATACTATTATTAAAATCAAGCAAATTTATTACTTTTTAATAGTTCAGCTAATGGTACATCCAGCGTCGCCATGCCCACCTGTGATTTTCCGCCTTTGAGATAGCTGCCGTATGGCTCTGACCGTGCACGTCCCCCACCATAACCTTCGTACCACATGTAACAGGTATTCCCGATCTTTTCCACCGTGGTGAACCAGATCGCGCCTTCATCCCATTCGCCCTCTCGCCCTCTCGAAAACACCGGATTGTTCTCATACTTGCGCCAGTGCAGCAGATCTTCGGACAGAGCAAGTCCTGCGTGGAAGGGATAGTCATCGTATCGATCCGAGCCGCAATACATCATGAAGTACAGATCGTTTTCTTTGTAAATACGCGGTGTTTCAACGGTATGACTGTCCCAGCGACCGTCAACGCCTACTGCCAAAACTGGCTCATCTCCGTATTCCATGAATTCATAGCCGTCATTTGAAGTGGCCAGATGGATCTGAAAACCGCCGCCCGGAAGTGGCTTCCAGAAATAGAGGTAGAATGTGCCGTCCTGAAAGACGATTTCAGGCCCCCCGCCGATGATCACGGGATTCTTTTCATATTTTTCAAAATGAATTCCATCATCAGAGACTGCCAGGCAGACCGCACGATTGCTGCGCGGGCTTACGGCCGAATAGTAGAGATAGACGCGTCCGCCGACTCGCACCGTCGCCGGATCGAGCACGTGCGTTTCATCCCAGGACCCCGGCTCGCCCACATCGATCACGGGCTCCGGGTGGATGTTCCAGGTCACTCCGTCGAACTCGCCTTTAGATATGGTGGCAAGACCGATGCGGTCGTGTCCGCCCTGCTGTCCGCGAAAGTACATGAACCACTTATCATCGATCGATAACAGATCCGGATTCGCCGTCTGGTCTTCCATCCAGGTTCCGGGAACGGCGGGGAATACAGGATTGTTTGCGTATCGTTTCCATTGCATTGTATTATCGTTCACATCAAGGCTCCATCATAATTGATAAGAATATATCCCTTTTTTAGAAATAGTCAAGGTGAAAAGTCATCAATTTCAGTGAATGTCATCCTTTTTCGTTGTCCGTTCCCCTTTTTTCCGCCCGTCATGCCTCGACTCCGGTGTGACAGTACTATCCTGTTATCCTGTCTATTCTTTTCTCTGTGTCCTCTGTGCGCTTTGTGGTTCAAAGAATTCTTCGCGCTCTTTGCGGTTTTTATGAAAAAAAAGGGCGTCTTCCGTGATCAGAAGACGCCCCTGTTGGTTGGGTGAAAAGATGACCTTCACTTATTTCATAAAGATCATCTTTCTTGTGAGTGTTACTGACTCATCTGCTCCTGATGCAGTGAGTTTGTATAGGTACACGCCACCGGCGACTGCGTCACCTGCCATATTCGTAGCGTTCCATGTGTAGCTGTGAAATCCGGATTTTAGTTGTCCATCCACAATGGTGCTGATCAACTGTCCCTGCATATTGTAAACAGACAGCGTCACATCCGAAACCTCCGGCAGTTCGAACTGGATCGTGGTTTCAGGATTGAACGGATTCGGGTAGCACTGGTGGAGTTCGTACTCGTCGGCGACCCGTGCATCCGTGATATTCGTCCGATCCGACAGACCTTCAACTGCTTCTCCGCCACCGACGGTAAATATTACCGGTACTTTGAAATCAGGATTGTCCGGATCGTTGGACATGATGTGCAGGACACCATTATATTGTCCGGCATTCAGAAACTCTGAATTTACAGTGACCGTCACCAGCTGCGATTCGTCCATGGCCAGCGAGAAATTCACAGGATCGACTCCTGTAACCCAGGTGTTCTCGATGTTGATGTCGCTTACATTGAGAATTCCCTTGCAGCCATTGGCGATGGTAAGCAGGCCTGTGGCTTCCTCTCCACCGCCACCTTCGGCATACTCGACGACAGCCATCTGCAAGTGGTCGACCGCCTCTTCCGTCCAGTCGGCGCCATCCAGGCTCCAGTAATTGGTGCCCGGGGTTCCCGTTGTATCGAACAGGCTTGTCGGTGGCCCGGCTGCCAGCTCTTCATGCCCGATGAAGAATGGGCTGTCAAAGAACAGATTCGCCTCCGATACATCCACGGAGATCCAGTAGAATACATCGCTTCGCTCGAGCTCGATACTGCTTTCCAGCTTCAGCAGCTCCGCGCCCGGTTCACCGCCGTTATCGGCCCATACGTAGAAATTGATATCTTTGGCATGAGTGCCATCCTCATAATTCCAGAATCCGATCAACAGCGTCTTCAATGAGCACGGCGTTGCAGGCATGATCTTCGATGCCTCATATTCCACCTGATATTGCTCCTGCCAGATGAAATAAGGTGTTGTGAACTCATTGCCAAGTGTATCGATCTCTGCTTCGACATTATTTGTTTTATAGGCATCAAACTGTTTCGCGGCATGACGGATCGTCTTGTCGGATAGTTTGCTGACATCGAGCTTCACACCAGATACCTTTGTCGCCATGGCCCGGTTGTTCGATCCGACATTGATCCGCAGCGTATCCGGCGTCACCGTCATGCACGGCTTTGCCACCTCGCCGAAGACCTGCATCTCATAGACGTGAATATACTCCGCGTTTTCTCCCTGCGCCGATTTCGCGACGATCTTGAGGTAGTTGGCAGCAAGGCCATCCAGCATTACTTCCGTCCATTTGCCGTATTTATACCCTTCGCAGCTGCCTTCATGGACAAGTTCAAAATCGATACCGTCCATGGACGTCCAGAGCTCGAAATCTTTGAGACATTGTGTAATTAAACCGTTCCCGCCCGCGGTCGCATCGTTATTCAGAATGCGGACCTTCTGGATCACGGCTTCATCCTCGAATTTGACGACAGCCCAGGCATCCTCGGGAACCGCGGACGCCATGGATGCGACACCATGCACATCGTGGTCGATTGCATTCGCCCAACCTTCGCCCGGATAGGTCTCGCCGGCTTCGGCGATTTCCATGTTCAGGTATTCGTAATCGGCATCTGCGTAGATCATATTCGGGATATAGAGACCATGGCCGCCGCCATTGCCCATTGCCTTCAGACCGACATTGAACATGCCGGACTCTTCGTAGGTATGCACGGGATTGGTCCAGTCCGGCCAGCCCTCCTGATACTCGAGCGTGGCGCCATCGCCGAATGACCAGAAGAATTTGTTCGGCACACCGCCGCAGTGATTGATGAATGCTACATCCAATGGTGCCTTGCCGGCGATAGGCATGCCCTCGAAATCCGCCACCGTGGGATCGTAATAGTGGAATTTTATTTTTATGTCATCCAGAAAGGCGCCGAAATAATCAACACCCATATTCGTAAAATCACTTACGAAGTCAAACGAAATATAAATCGCCTGACTGGGATCTAGCGGGCCAAAATACTCTTCGACGTCAATTTCAAAATAGCCGCTGCCCGTTCCGGTAAGATAGACAGAACTCATCCAGTAGTCTTGTCCGACATAAATTTTGAGTTGATCCCAATAGTACTCACAATCAAGATCCACCCAAAATTGTATCACTACAGATTTATGGTTATCTGGTATGTCCTGAATCGTTTCAAGTACAGCCCACATATCATCAGGATATGGATCGACACATGCAGTCAGATCGGGCTCAAAATCCGGCGCCCAATTTGATGATTCCGCACACCAGGCGGATTTTCTACCGTTAATTGATTTACATGATGTGACATCCCAGTGATAATCGTTATAAAAACTCAATGAATAATTAAACCAATTAGCATTGGGAAGACTTCCCTCAAAGCTTTCTTTGACTGTTTGCATGCCTTCTGTCTGATCGACAACAGGATTAAATTTGTGCTTGCCAGAAGAGTAAGTAATTGGAGAATCGAGTTTTATTCTTGTATCGGATTTTACTATTTCAAATCCTTTTTGCTCGATTTTCGTGTCTTCTTTTAAAGCTGATTTTCTTTCAACTTTAAGCTTTTCGATCTGTTGTTTTTTCGCTTTCATGATTTCAGTCATTTCTCTTTCATCCTTCGTGTAAGCAAGCGAAAATGCAAACATCAACATCAATACGACAATAAGTAATTTCTTCATCAGGTTACCCCCCTGACTTTGGTGAAAGATTTTTGTTCAATTCCCAATGATTGAACGGTGGATTGGTGTGGATAAGAGTGGTCTTTTTGGACAGTCCTTGTTGCATCACCTCCTTGTCCGGATAACCCGATTGCTCATAATTCCCTTTAGTTACTATTATATAACAGCAAAAGGGCGAATTTGCGTAATAATTTTTTCGATTGGGTAAATTGTTCCCGGGTGTTGCGGATCTCATTTGGCGGGATAGCGCTTTTTCGGGTGAAAATTCTTACTACTAAACGTTCTTCATTTGCCACAGAGACACTGAGAACACAGAGATTTATTTACCAGATGTATGCCACCTGGAAGGTGGACTATGTCAATTCAACGAAGACAGCCTGTCTCCTACTCTCTCTCCGTGTCCTTTGTATTTTAATAAAATTGTAGTCTCCTGACGCACTCGCTGTTTTTAGTGCAATAAGTTCAGGGGATTGCCACGTCATTCTCTGCCTTCGGCACTGACCTTCTCGCAAGTACAGGCATCAGTCTTGTCTCCTTTTCTCTCTGTGGTCTTTATGCCCTCTGTGGTTCAAACAATTCTTTGCATTCTTAGCGTCTTTGCGGTTTTCATATATTTTTAAGCAACGATATGAATTATTACTGGATTCCTCCCGCTCTGCGGGACGGGAATAGCATCGGGGTAGCAATAGTGTGTATCCTCATGCTGCTTCGCGCCTTTCATCC